>JBBKVS010000221.1:0-4296 GCA_037968555.1 Lysobacterales bacterium
TCCTGTGCTTTGGCCAGGGCTTCGTTGCGCTTCACCGAACGATAATTCCGCACCAGCCGCTCCACGTGGCTGGCAGTGCCGAAGTGGGCAATCATCAACAGGTAATTTTCATTCTTGCGCGTGGCCACCCGGGTAATGGCGCGAACTTTGGAATAACTGATTTTGCCTTTGCGGAAGGTCTGGCTGATTTTCGGCAGGTCTTTCAGCGCATGTGTCACGCGGACTCGTTCCCGCGCCACACCCAAAGCCATGCCACATTTCCAGTTCAGCCAATGGGCACATGAGAGCACACCTTCACCCGCCCAGCCCTCACAGGAATCAAATTCGCGAATCAATTCCAGCAGGCGGAAGGTAGCCGCATGGATATGGGCTGCTAATTCAGTGATCTGCTCTCCCAGGTGTTTCTTGTGCAGTTGTCGTGCCGCGAGTTGTCCGGTGATTTCAGCCTGAATTGAGCCGGGTTTGAATTGGGAAACGCAGTGGACTTGTGTATGAAACATGGTTGATTTCCTCTTTCCTGACAGTCAAATAAATACTGTACAAGTATATAGTATTAGAGGAAATAAATCTAACAAAAAAAGATACAAAACACATACAAAACAATCAATTAAACATATTTATTTGAGTTTTTTGTCTTGCCGGAATTCAGAGCTTCAGGATTCCAAGGCGACCTGGCGATCCACAGCTTCTTTTAAAGCGAAACCAGCCGTTCAGGAGAGTCATCAATCGGAAACGGCTGCAAAACTTGTCGGTATTCGGGCAAAATGAAATGGAAACTTTCGATTAGTAGGATCATTCCATATACTTACCCTGGACCCACAATAAAGTAGCTATAGAATAAGAAAAAGGACTGTTGCCCGGTGCGTTATCCTTTCTTTAACGCGAACAGGTGGTGCTAACGCGCTGAGTCGAATCAGTTAGCGGTTTGAAATGGAAGGAGAATTGAAAAGTGATGATGCAAAGACGAACCGTGAAAACCCTTAACATCACGTTTTCCGTAAAATTGTAATTATGTTTACTAGTCTTGCGCATTCCGGCAAATTAATCCAAGTATACGTAGTCGCATTCGTCGTGGCAGTGGTTTCCGGCTGCAATTACAGCCCCGTATACAAAGGCGAGTTCATTGAGGTCAATGCCAAAGAGCTTAGCCCGTACTGGGTAGCAGACCCGGATACAGTTAAGTTTCAGGCAACTCAAGAAGAGATTAAGGCGATTTTCGCCGGAGGTGGCTACACGAAGGGAGTGGTATGGATCGACTCAAATGGCAAGGTGACGGAGGTTCAAATTACTGAGTCCGAGCCTCCCGGCGTCTTTGATCGAGCCACTCTACGAAACCAAACTGGGCGTAACTATTCGCCTGGCCCGGAGAATCCCGAAAGGCGGCCGGCAAAAGTTTCGTTTGAAACTCCCTTCGAACTGGAAACCCCATGAAACATAACATGTCGTTAAAGTCCGTTCCGGCCTACGGCCTCCACCTGACGCCCACTGCGTGGGCGCGGCTTAATTAAAACGTAAGCAGACTGAGGACAGGAAGAGCGGTACTCGGCGACAATTCCTTCAGAGAGCGGCGACGATTCTTGGCTGTGCGTTCGCCTTGCGTCCGACCGAAGCGCAAGCCGCAAGAATTCAGATTTCTTTTGCCCGCATCTCGCGCAGCAGCGAAATCACCAGCCACCCCACGCCCAGTACTGCGGCGCTGAGGCCCAGCCAGACCAATACCGTGCGCCAGTCGGTTTTCTTTTCAATCCGCAGGCTGGCATCTCCTGCGCGGATTTCACGCGGTCCCATCACCGCTATCCCGGGATCGCCGTTGCGTTCCAGTATCTGGAAAATGCTGCGATCACCCAACTGGGTTTGTTGCGGAAAGCCTTCCACCTGGTCGAGAGCCCGACCGCTCACCAGCTCGAAGGGCGGTGTGCCCTGGGCCAGGAACATCAGCTGTTGCGGTCGCCAGCCCAGCTGCAGGCGTACTGCTCCCTGCGTGGCACCCGACTCAATGGTGACTTTCCATTCCGCCGCGGCAGCACCCGCCGTCACCGGCGTGGAAGCCAGGGCCTGGTCGTCGCGCCGGATTTGGTAAAACACCCCCTCGTGCGCTTCCCGCCAGGGTTGTTGATTGTCTGCGCGGAACTCAATTCGCGCACGCAGCACTACATTGCTGCCTTCCAGTACCAGGTTCAGCCGGTCGATGGGTGGATTGGCATCCAGGTCGAACAGCAACTCGCGGCCGTCCTTGCTGCGCTGGTAAGGCTCCAGTTCCTGCCACAGGCGTTTATCCTCCGGTCCGGATTCGCGGCTGATACCGTTCAGTGTATCCAGCCGCCAGCCGTCCGGCATCCCTGTCCAACTGATGCGCAGGAAATTACCAGCGGGGCCAGTCAAAGGCACACGGTTTTGCTCAATGCGTGCACCCTGGTGCTCGAGTTCGGCCACGGTGGCCTGCGCCAATTGCCGCCAGTGTTGCAGGTCATCGCTGCTACTGACTTTGATGCTGCCAATAAACCCCTGCGGCACCGGCGCCCAGTCCAGGCTCAGCGCCACCAGCTCGGTTTCCAGTTCCCGCAGGTCAACCAGGTAAGCGCTTAGCTCTTCGCCGCCCGCATCCGGTCGCGAATCGTCACGTTGGCTGTCCAGGCGCAGGGTGGTGCCGGTCTCGCTTTGCTGCATCAACAGCTGTAACTGTTCATGCAATTGTTCGGGCGCAGCAGCCAGTGGCAAGGGTGCCAGTCTCAACTCTTTTTCAACCGCCTCGTTGCCGGCGTCCGCTGATGCAATGATGCGCGGTACGGCCTGGCCAGCAGCGTTGTAGACACCCAGATCGCGCAGGCCCGGGTCGCTGACCGAGCGATAAACTTCCAGCGGTAACTCGACGCTCTGGAATTCGCGGCTGGAGTCGATTTCCAGCCCAAAGCGCCAGGCGTAGTCATCACGGTCCGGCAGTTCAGCGGCCGACACTAAGGTCGGCAACAATAAGCTCGCGAGGATGAAGCCGGTCACCAAACGCTTCATGACGAATCCCCTGCAGCGCCTGGGTCCGCCTCGGCGGCCGCCTGGCGTGGTGGTGCGGGCGCAAAATAGCCCACTACCAACAACAACACGCCGACACCAATGAAGGAAATGATGCGCTCTATGGTTCCGGAGTTGCCCAGATCCACCGTGAACAACTTGATCACCACCAGCGCCATAAAGCCGGCACCGGCCAGCCACAGCCCCCGCCAACCACGTCGCGTACCCAACAACATGCCGCAGAAGCCCAACAGACCCCAGTAAATCGACAGCGCGGTCTGCACGGTGTCGGAAGATTTCAGCGTATCAAAGCGCCAGACAACACCACCGAGATGGTGTACCCCTCGCACCAGCGCGGCGGTGGTGATGGCGAACACCATCAGGCCCAGCACCAAATGGTAAGCCGGTAGCCAGGCATCCAGTGAACCGCGTGTTTGCATGATTTCATCACGGCGCACTAGCAGCAGTGAAAGTCCGGCGACCACCAGCGCGAACAGCATGGCCAGATCGAAGGGATTCAGCAGCGGCAGGTAGGTATAGGGCGACGGATCGCCGGGCAATTCCACACTCAGGTTGGTCAGCCAGGCCAGTTGTGCAAGCACCAACAGCAGGCTGGCAGCTCGGTAGGGTAAGGGGTGCGCAGGCACCGGCCACTCCGGTTTCAGCCTCAGCTTCCAAACCAGTAATGCGAGCAATCCAGGCACGCTGACAGCTGCCGCCAGTTTCCAGGCACCCGCGAGTGTCTGTCCCACTTGCCATTGCACCTCGCTGGCCAGCCAGGCCGTGAATAGCAGCAGGCTGCCAACATGCCAGCTACTGGCCAGTGATTCTTCGTGCTCGTCCATCACGCAGAGCATCCAGAGCTGCACGGCCAGTGCCACAGGCCAGGCCAGCCAGCCCCAGCCAAACAGGAAATGGTGTGGAGCATCCCATTGGTACAGCAGGGCCAGCACGACCAGGGCGGGCAGGTAGAGTTGTGTCAGGTGGCGTAGCCGCAGCCAATCCAGTCGCCGGCTGATGATCACCGCTGCAATTGCGCTCAGAGCCACGAACAACAGCAGCGCATGCGCTTCCAAATGGTCGGGCAGGCGATTACCCAGTTCAGCACTGCCCGTGGCCAGCCACCACAACACGCCCCAGGCAAACAGGCCCCAGGCCAGGATCCGGTACGCCCCGGCCAGGCGCTGGCCGAATCCTTCCAGCTGCCGGGCGGCAAACAAGGCGCTCAGGCTGATCAGCAAGCCGCCCAGCACGTTGCGGTTGAGCAAGGGCCAGCCAGCATCGTGACGC
>JBBKVS010000222.1:0-3609 GCA_037968555.1 Lysobacterales bacterium
AGTGCCATGGCATCCGCCTTGTTTGAGGGTTTCTATTGAGCAGCCACGCTGCCAACAGTACCAGAATGCCATTGTCGGGTCGGCCTCTGGCATCTGGCCCCTCAGAGGTTCGCCAGGAACACGGCAGCCAGAGCAACCGGGGCGAGATAACGAACCGCCAAGGTCCACAAATAGCGCGCCATCGGCGACTTCAATCCGATCTGGTCCAGCACCGTGCCTTGGCGCAGCGACCAACCCACAAACAGGGCAATCAACAGGGCATTGATCGGCAGGAACAGGTTGGACACCACGAAATCGATGATCAGAAAAATCGTACGGTCTTCAAACAAAGGCAGGTTGTTCAGTGGTTTGAATTCTTTTAACAGATTGAATGAGAACACCGAACCCAGCCCCACCGCCCAGACGCACAGACCAGTGAGGACTGTGGCCTTTACCCGTTTGACCCCTCGATTTTCTGTTACCCAGGACACGAAGGGCTCGAGCATGGCCAGGGTGGAAGTGAACGCTGCGAAGAACAACAGCAGGAAAAACACGCTGGCCAGGATAGCACCGCCCGGCATGTTGCCCAGTGCGATCGGCAGAGCGACAAACATCAGCCCGGGTCCTTCTGCCGGATCCACACCGGCGGCAAACAGAATGGGGAATATGGCCAGTCCGGCCAGCAATGCGGTCAGGGTGTCGACCAGCGCCAGCGACCAGGCCGCACCGGGAATGGACACATTGCCTTTGAGATAGGAAGCGTAAGTCAGGATCGCGCCGGTACCGACCGACACAGAGAACAGCGCCTGGCCCAGCGCCATCAGCACAGCTTTGCCCGTGAGCGCCGAAAAGTCCGGATTGAACAGGAAACGCCAGCTTGCCGCCGCATCTCCGGCTACCTGTGCGTAAGCTGCCAACATCAGCAACAGCACGAACAGGGTGGGCATCATGAATTTGGTGACCGATTCAATACCGCGCCGTAACCCGCGGCCCACCACGATTACCGCTGCACCCAGATAAACGGTGTGGAACACCACCATCAAGCCAGGACTGGCCAACAAGCCATCAAACAGTTGCCCGGCCTGCGCCGCATCCAGGCTGGTTAATTCCTGCCCAAACGATTTCACCAGGTAGAACAGCGACCAACCGGCAATTACTGAGTAAAACGTGGTGGCCAGCAAGGGAGCCAGGACACTGAGCCACCCTATGGCCAGCCAGCCTTTTCGGCGCCCTTGCTCCTCACAGGCGCGGCCTATGGTGGTTACCGGATTGCGGCCGCCGTGCTGGCCCAGGGCCAGTTCGGCCATGACCAGCGGGACACCGATCACCAAGACAAAGAGCACGTACACCAGCACGAATGCGCCACCGCCGTTTTCGCCGACCATGTAAGGGAAACGCCACAGGTTACCCAGGCCCACCGAGGCGCCGGCAATGGCGAACAGGAAAGCTGTGCGCGAAGTCCAGTGTTCCCGGCTCATTTCCTGGTTCATGGCAGGAAGTAAGGAATGACTTTTTCACCCATCAGGCGGATGGCCTCGCGTGGATCCGGGCCCAGCGGGCCACCGAGATTGACCTGCGTCACTCCCTGTTCGGCCAACCGTTCAATCTGCTTAATAACCTGATCCGGTGTTCCGGCCAGGGCCAGGCGGCACATGTCATCGGTAACCAGCGATTCGGCTTGGGCATACTCACCTGCATCGATGAGCTTCTTGATTGGCGCAAAGTCCTCAGGAGTGAGTCCAATGGTTGCCAGTGCCGGGGCTTCCAGGCCCCACCCAAAATAAGACACCATGCTGCGCAGCACTTTGGGGGCTGCCACCGAATTTGCTGAGAGGGACAGCCATGCACACCCGGAAATGTCCACCTCGGAGCGATCGCGCCCTACAGCATCGGCGCCGCGGTAAATTGCCGGCACCATGTAGGACGCCGATTCCGGCGGCGTAATCATGGGCAGACTGCCATCGCCAATTTCGCCGCTCAATGCCAGGTATTCGGGGCCGAAAGCGCAGATGTAAATGGGCACTGCAGAGCGGAACGGCTTCAGACGCAAGTAACACTGCTCGGTCCAGTTGAAGTATTCACCGTGGTAATCCACCACCTCTTCGCGCAATAGTGCACGGATCATTTCCGTGGCTTCACGCGTTGCAGTTATGGCCTGGCTGGCGTCGGTTCCGGTCCACTCGACCATCTTGTGGGTGTGCAAACCCAGGCCGAGTACCGCACGTCCGTTTGACAACTCATCCAGCGATGCCACGTAGGTCGCAATTTCGGCCGGGTTGGTGGTGAACGGGTTGGTACCCACGGTGCCGAGTTTGATCCGGCTGGTCGCCATGGCCGCTGCACTGGTTAGCACCCAGGTGTTGTGCATGAAAGTGTCGTGCGGATACCAGGCAAATTCAAACCCCGCCTGCTCGGCCAGGACGGTCAGCTCTACGCGCTCCCGCACGGTGCCGAGATAGTCGATCATCCGAATGCCGAATTTCATGAGTACTGGCTACTCCTGTGAGACCGTGCCTAACCCGATTTGAGCTCGAATTGGAGCCTACGCGGTACGGGCTAGACCTGTCCAGCTCATGAGGCACAATGGTCTGAAACAGAGCAATCGAAAGAATAGCGTGGCGGGACCGATTACCTGGCTGAACAGGGCGATAAAAAACACTACTTTGGGGTTGAGGAAGACGATCAGAAAAAGTGAAACTGATGAACCGGATTTCTTATCAGCCAGAACGTGTTACTGCACAATTATGTAGGAATGAGTTGCCAGTTTTGTCGTACCCGGGCAGGAGAGAAACCCCTCAATCAACTCCCTTGGGGCTCTGTTGGTGCTCGCCGGTATGCTGGCCTTGTGGGTGCCAGCGGCAACACAGGAACAGCACGATTCAGAAGCAGATTCGAACGAGATCAGCGCCTATGTCCTTTCGGTTGCCGCGCTGGCGAAATTCCGGCAGGCCTTGATCAATCTGGGGAAATTGGGAAGCGTCTTTAGCACCGATTGCGACGATAAGGATGAAGACTACCAGGATTAGCCTGGCAACCCTTGCGTTTGCCGCCCTGGTGATGCTGGCCGGAATCTGGGCCCGGAGGGCCGGCTTGAGCGGGCCCTATCACTTTGATTTTCGGACCACATCACTCAAGGATCCGGCCAGTGCAAGGTCGGATCTGGGAGTGGAACAACTGGGCCTGCCTGGCAACAATGAAGCCATGGAAAGGGCACGATTTCTCATTGCCGAAGAAAAAGCCGGCCACGTTTTCCGAATGGTCATCATCTATCCACTGGTCGATTTCAGTCGCACCGTTATTCAGCACGCCCGGAACCTGACCGACTACCCCAGGTTAGCTATCTGTTCTAACTGGTGGAAACAGCCGTTGTTTGCAACACGATCCTGACAAAATCCCTACTCGTACCGCAAACTTTGTAACGCGACAAATTGCTGAACCCAGGTTTCGAGCAATGGACAGAAATGCCATAGCATCAGCCTTGCCTCAACGACTGGTTAGGGTTTCGAACACCAATCGGGCAGCCAATAGAAGAAGAATCACACCAAAGGCCCGATCAATCCAAACTCCCCGTTTTTGTAAAGCACTCAGCCAGCGCGGCTGCGTGACCATCAGCGCCACCAGCAGATACCA
>JBBKVS010000223.1:0-3590 GCA_037968555.1 Lysobacterales bacterium
GGCTTGCTGATCCTGGCGGTGCTGGTACGGGTATTCGGTGCCACCTTTTTACCCTTCGGCTACAGCCTAACCATACAGCTGGCCGGAGCAATGTGGATGATTGCCTGGCTGATTTTCGCGCTGGTCTATACGCCCATACTGTTGCGGCCGCGGGTGGATGGCAAACCTGGCTGATGCTGCTGCGGTCAGAGTGTAAGCACCAGTTTACCCACGTGGGTTGATGACTCCATCAGGACATGAGCTTCGCTGGCATTCTCCAGCGGGAAAGTCTGGAAAATAACCGGTTTGATCTGCCCGTTTTCAATCAAAGGCCAGACCTGCTCGCGCAAGCTTGCTGCAATCGCCGCTTTAAATTCTATGGTTCGTGGTCGCAAAGTTGATCCTGTGAGCGTCAGGCGTCTACGCATCACTTCCATAATATCGAGCTCGGTTTTTGTGCCGCGCAAGGACGCGATAAAAACCAGCCTGCCCAGTTCTGCCAGGATGCGAATGTTCTTCGGTACGTAGTCTCCGCCAACCATGTCAAGGATCACGTCCACACCCTTTCCCTGGGTGGCGGCCATCACTTCCGGTTCGAAGTCCTGGGTGCGGTAGTTGATCGCCAGGTCGGCTCCGAGAGCTATGCAGGCATTACACTTTTCATCGCTACCGGCGGTAACGATTACGCGACTGCCAAGAGCTCGGGCCATCTGGATTGCGCTAACACCGATACCCGATGAGCCGCCATGCACCAGCAAGGTTTCTCCAGCCTGCAGGCCACCGCGGTCGAACACATTGGTCCAGACCGTAAAAAAGGTTTCCGGCAGTGTAGCGGCTTCAACCAGGCTCAGCCCCTGTGGTACTGGTAATGCCTGCTGTTCAGGGACTACGCAATATTCTGCATAGCCGCCACCATGGGTCAGGGCACACACCGCATCACCCACATTCCACTGCTGGGCGTTTGCACCACAGGCGACCACTACGCCGGCAATCTCCAGCCCGGGCAGGTCCGAGGCACCTGCAGGTACCGGGTAGAGGCCTTTGCGCTGCAAAATGTCCGGGCGATTAACCCCTGCAGCTGCTACCCGGACGAGTATTTCGCCAGAGGCGGGAACGGGTATGGGTCGCTGGCTGGCTACCAGGGACTCCGGGCCACCGGGCTTGACGATTTCAACAACGCGCATACTGGCTGGAAGTGTCATGTTATTGGCTTTCCTGAAAGTTGATTCGAAGTGTCAATGCCTGCCAGAGCATTGGAAGTTCAATCGTTCTACTGGATGCTTCGCGTTTCCGACAGGCACAATCAGAGTATGTAACGGCTCAGATCCTCATCGCCCGCCAAGGCTTCCAAGTGCTGGTTCACGTATTCGGCATCGATACTGTACTTCTCGCCGGATTTATCCGGCGCTTCGTAGGAAATTACGTCCAGTAGTCGCTCCAGCACGGTATGCAAGCGCCGAGCGCCGATGTTTTCAGTGCTTTCATTCACCTGGTAAGAGATTTCGGCGATACGCTTCACGCCATCTTCAGTAAACTCCAGTTTGACGCCCTCGGTACCCATCAGGGCCGTGTACTGTTCGGTCAGTGACGCGTGCGGCTCGGTCAGGATACGTACAAAGTCACCCACCTCCAGCGCGCGCAGTTCCACCCGTATGGGCAAGCGGCCCTGCAATTCCGGAATCAGGTCGGAAGGCTTGGCCAGGTGGAAGGCACCGGAGGCGATAAACAACATGTGGTCGGTTTTGACCATGCCATAACGGGTCGAGACGGTGCAGCCTTCAACCAGCGGCAGCAGGTCACGCTGTACACCTTCACGCGAGACGTCGGCGCCGGCGAACTCGCCTCGCTTGGTGACTTTATCCAGCTCGTCGATAAACACTATGCCATTCTGCTCGGCGTTGAACAGTGCCTGTTGCTTGATCTCGTCATCGTTGATCATGCGCGATGCTTCGTCGTCCATCAGAATGGGTAAGGCGTCCTTGATGCGCATTTTACGTTTCTGGGTTTTCTGATTACCCATATTCTGGAACATGCCCTGCAACTGGCTGGCCATTTCCTCCATGCCGGGCGGTGTCATGATTTCCACGCCCATCTGGGAGGCTACATCGAATTCAATTTCGTTCTCATCCAGTTCACCGTGCACCAGCTTCTGGCGCATTTTCTGGTGGGTGCGAGCCTGTGACTCGTCTTCTTTTGCCGGTTCATTGGCAAAACCCACGCTGCTGCTGCGCTTGGGTAGCAACACATCCATAACCCGGTCGTAAGCTGCATCCTGGGCGCGGGGTCTGACTTTGCTCATGGCCACTTCGCGGGTCATTTTCACCGAAGAATCCACCAGGTCACGAATGATGGATTCAACATCCTTACCCACATAACCCACCTCGGTAAACTTGGTAGCTTCAACCTTGATAAAGGGTGCATGAGCCAATTTCGCCAGGCGGCGGGCAATTTCGGTTTTTCCCACTCCGGTGGGGCCTATCATCAGAATGTTCTTGGGGGTAATTTCACCCCGCAGGCTTTCATCCACCTGCATGCGGCGCCAGCGATTGCGCAAGGCGATAGCCACGGCGCGTTTGGCGTCCGACTGGCCAATGATGTGCCGGTCCAGTTCCTGCACGATTTCACGAGGGGTCATTTGCGACATGGTTTACTGCTCCGCTTTGTCAGGCTGGTGTTCAAACTTGTGTTCAAGCTAAATCCAAGCCAACTTTCAAATTTTGGCGCTGGTGGGAATATCCAGCGTTTCTATGGTCAGGTTGTTGTTGGTGTAAATGCAGATACTCGCCGCTGTTTCCAGCGCGCTGCGGGTGATGGCTTCGGCATCCATCTCGGTATGTTTGAGCAATGCCAGCGCAGCGGCCTGGGCAAAGGGCCCGCCAGAGCCAATGGCAATCAGGCCCTGTTCGGGCTCAATCACATCACCATTGCCGGAGATCAGCAGTGAATTGTGCGCATCGGCAATGGCCAGCAGGGCTTCCAACCGGCGCAGCATGCGATCGGTGCGCCAGTCTTTGGCCAATTCCACGGCAGAACGCACCAAATGTCCAGAATGTTTTTCCAGTTTGGCTTCGAAGCGTTCAAACAGGGTAAAAGCGTCGGCAGTGGCACCGGCAAAGCCCGCGATAACCTGGTTCTTGTACAGGCGACGCACTTTACGTGCATTGGCTTTCATTACCGTATTGCCCAGAGTGACCTGGCCATCGCCGCCCATGACAACAAGATTGCCCCGGCGTACGGAGCATATGGTGGTTCCGCGATACTGTTCCATGACTGTCCTTTGCTGGTGGCTTGAAGCGGGCTGTTGCCAGCAATGCTTCAGGGCCGTGCTGATCGGGTTGAAAATCTGGGGACTGGGCAGATAGATTGCAAGCTGTCGTCCATGACCTGTGGGGCAGGTGCGGTGCGGGCCTAAAGTGCTAGGCTGGGCGCCAAGCTAATGCTGATGAGTACCCATGATGTCGAATACCGCGATCAACCTTCTGGAAAAATTTCAGTTATTCAATGACCTGTGGTCACCACGCGTGGTTGCTGAATTGAATGATTACCAGGTCAAGCTGGCGCAGATCGAGGGTGAGTTCGTCTGGCACCAGCATGCCGACACGGATGAATTG
>JBBKVS010000224.1:0-2687 GCA_037968555.1 Lysobacterales bacterium
CGGGTCATCTCGCGGAATTGTTGCTTGTATTCATCAGTCAGTACGGCGGGTGATATCAGGCCATCGGTTCCCAGCGAGACATGATCCTCACCGGCTACTTTGATGGCGTGGGCCAGATGGGCCAATACATCAGCTGCAGTCGGCTGGGCGCCTTTGGCGAGGTAAGGCATGATAAAAATTCCGCTGACACCACCGGTATCAGCCACTGCCTTGAGTTCCTGATCGGTGCGGTGGCGCGGATGCTCGGCCAGGGCAAAACAACCGGTATGGGTGAAGCTTACCGGACGCTTGGCCAGGGCAATGGCATCTGCGGCGGTCCGACGGCCGCAGTGGCTGAGGTCCAGCAATATACCCAACTGTTGAATCTGTTCAACGGCTTTTGATCCGGTCTGGCTGAGACCGGCATCAGCAGCCTCCAGGCAACCGTCGCCGAGCAGGTTACGGCGGTTGTAGGTGGGTTGGATCACCCTGATTCCGACGTGTTGCAGTGATACCAGCCGGTCAATATCGTCCTCAAAAGCTACGCCATCCTGCAATCCGTAAATCAGGCCGGTCTTGCCAACAGACTTGGCTGTTTGTATATCAGCGGACGAGCGTACCGCTAAAAAAACCTCGCTATTGCTGCTTATTTCGGCATCCCAGTGGGTGGTGTCCCGAATAATTTTCTCGAAGGCCTGTAGAGGAGGCATGGTGCCGACTTCGCCCAGCGTCAAGTGCACTGCAGTCAGACCGGACCGGGCTACATCACTGATTTCCTCCATGCTCAGCTCAGACTGGTCCGGGCTGTCCATGCTGCCTGGAAAGCCGAGGCCATCAATCACGATGCTGTTTGAGTAAAGGTTCTGGCTGCTGGCTGCGGCCAGCAGGCCAGGCAAGAGCATCGCACTGCCCAGGGCAGTACTGCTGAGTTGCAAAAATTCGCGCCGGGCTAGCGTCATGTACAATTCCCTTTTGCGGTGGCCGGAGTTTCAGTGTATTCGGTCAATGATATTTTCGCCAAAGCCATTAATTGGCGGTAAATATTTTGACCCCTCCGGATATCTGGTCATAGAATAGCGCCTGACTTAATACTGGAGTGCAAACCATGGATTGTCCTAAGTGCAATGCAAGTATGGAAGAAGTTTCTTATAGCGGTACGCGGGTAGACCGTTGTACTGGCTGCCAGGGTTTGTGGTTCCAGACGGGCGAATTGGATCGCTTGCGCAAGGACGACTGGATGGCCGATTTCATCCTCGATGAAGGCGATGCCAAGGTTGGTAAGGAGTTCAATCGTATCCACTCCATCCAGTGTCCGGAATGTGGCCTGAAAATGGTAGAGCAGGCGGACGAAGATCAGCCCCACATTGTGTATGAAGTTTGCCCTGATGATCATGGCACTTTTCTGGATGCCGGTGAATTTACCGATCTGGTGCACAAAACATTCTGGGATCGTTTCAAGCGTCGGCGCACATAGCCTGTGCGGGCTGGCGTAGCCGTGAAGGTTTGAAAGAATCATGGCCGGAGGCTGGAGTCGCGATGGTGCGGTGCAGGATCAAATCGACGCCAGTGTCGATGATGCCGTGCAACGCGCGCGCAGCCGATTGCCACAAGGCAATAGCCTCACCCATTGCGAAGAATGTGCTGAACCCATTCCCAAAGCACGCCGGGCAGCCGTTCCCGGCGTTCGTTACTGCATAGCCTGCCAGGAAGTGATTGACCGCGAACAAGGCGGTTCCGCTGGCATCAATCGGCGCGGCAGCAAAGACAGCCAGTTACGTTAGGCTGTTTCAGATTAACCCTGAGTAGATCTGCACAAATTCTTTTGAATTCTTATTGATCCGGCCTTTCTTTTGCCTGGATGGCAGCCAGCGCATCTGCTTCTTTTTGCATTCGCTTCAGCGCCTTGTTCCTCGCAGCATAATCGGATTCAAAGCCGTCACCAAAGGTATAAACGTACAAGGTGGCGTAGCTGAAGAACACCGTTAGCACCAGGGCAATTTCCAGCGCTTTGACACCGGCTGCAATACCGGTGCCTATGGCCACCAAAATAAACAGGGCATCATAGGTTTCCCGCAAGGCCCGGCGGAATTGCACTCCGGCCACAATACCGGCCAGGCTGAATGCCAGGGCCAGGCTGTGTTGCACTACCAATACGATGGCAGCTACTACCCCGGGTAAAATCAGGACGGTTTCATCCAGCGAGTGATCGGGCGAGTTGACCTGGTGTATACCCTTGTGGACCCAGGATACCGGCAACATCAGCAGCCACACACCCGTCAGGGTGATGGTGAGTATTCGCGCATATCCCAGCCGGTCAAATTCGCTGGTGGTACGGATAAAAGTCTGGACTATGGCTATGTCCTCGCTGCTGGGTGGGTAATCGGATATCTGGGAAACGGTCAGGTCACCGCCTTCTGCCAGTTCGGAAACACCGCCTATCGGTAGTTGTGAGGTAAAGCCTGGGAAAATCGCGGCCATGCTGATTATGAGGATGGCACAGATGATGTGGTATAGCAGCAATCTGCGAAACAACTTCAGCCCGGAATTGCGGCGGGCCAGGCGGGGTGCCGCGCTCATGGGGTTGGCTGGAACCTGCTCCTGTGTTGGTACGTCACTCATGTTGCTGTGCCCCTGCAATGCTCAAGCTCACCGGATTGTACTGTAATTGGCTATCGATTTATTTCCTCAAATGGATCGCGCAAAAAAAA
>JBBKVS010000225.1:0-2974 GCA_037968555.1 Lysobacterales bacterium
TGGATGGATACGAGCACACCTTCATCACCACTGTTCAGCTCGGCGGCATTGGCTTCGTCGGTATCGATGTGCATTTCGAGCTTGAAGTTGTCGTGAACCCGGATAAGCACATCGCGAAACTCGAGGTCCCGTCCCTGGCTATCGATGGCGATATTCACGCTGTCACCATGGGTGACACCCCATGAGCTGGCGTCCTGCGGCGTCATGTGCAGGTGACGTTTGGCACAGATCACGCCACGAGGAATTTGTACGGTTCCCTGCGGACCTGCCAAGGTAATTCCGGGCGTGTTCTGCAGGTCACCGGATGCACGCACCGGGGCATCCAGGCCGAGGTAAAACTCGTCCGTTCGGGTGATTTCAACCTGGTCAGCCTCACGTGATGGCCCCACAATGCGGACATGGTCAATCGAGCGCTTGGGTCCGATCAGAGTGACACTTTCATTGGCGGCGAATTGTCCTGGTTGAGACAGCATATGTTTGACCGTGAGTTGATGGCCGGGCCCGAACAAGGCCGCAATGGTTTTTTCGGTTAAATGAACATGACGTGCCGATATGGCAATAGGCACAATTCTGATCGAATGCTTAGCTTGAGCCTGGTCGCTGGATTGTGCGGCTATGTTTTGCGCCGTCCGCTCTGCAATCAAGCCTTCCTCGTCGGTGCACACCACCAGCAAGCGGGTGCGGGCATGCGCCATAGAAATATCGGCGACCGGCTTATCCAGATTGACCTGCGCGTCCCGGTTCAAGTCTTCATCCAGTTGTGCACCCAGAAATTCCAGGCGTTGCGCCAGCCGATGGCGAACCATCGCGCTGTTCTGGCCTATGCCGCCGGTATACACAATCGCATCAACGCCACCCATGATCGCCGCATAAGCACCAATGTACTTGCGCGCGCGATGAGTGAAGATATGAATGGCCAAGCGAGCCGCCTCATCTCCCGTTGCCGCCCGTTCTTCTATAACGCGCATATCCTTTGAGCCGGCCATGCCCAGCAAACCGGATTTGTGATTGAGCATAGTTTCAAGATCGTCAGCCGACATCTCAAGTTCTCGCAACAGTCTGATGATGATACCGGGGTCCAGATCACCCGAACGCGTACCCATGACCAGGCCTTCCAGCGGCGTCATTCCCATGCTGGTTTCCACACTGCGGCCATTCTCGATGGCGGTGACGCTACAGCCGTTGCCCAGGTGACAGGTGATCAAACGCAGTTGTTTAAGGTCGGTGCCCAGGAACTTTGCCGCCTGCTGGGCGACGCTCTCATGGCTGATACCGTGGAAGCCGAAGCGCCGGATGCCCAGTTCCTTGCTGATCTGAGCCGGCAAGGCATAGGCCCGTGTGCGTGGTGGCAGGGTCGCGTGAAACGCGGTGTCGAATACCGCAACCTGAGGCAGTTGCGGAAACTGCCGTCGCAGCGCGACGATACCTGCCAGACAGGCCGCATTGTGCAATGGTGCCAGTGAAGTCATCCCGGCGATGGCACTGCATACATCGTCATCAATACGGGTGGGCTGGACAAATTGCTCCCCGCCATGGACCACGCGGTGGCCGATGGCAACAAATTCGAGCGCAACGTTTTTCAGCTGCACCAACATGTGCTGCAAGGCCGCTTCATGATCCGGACAGGCTGCCAAATTCGAAATCTTGTCGCTGACATGCAACACAGCCTGCGCTTCAGCTATACCTTCAATATAGGCATCCATCAGATGCTGGCCGGTGTCACTGTCGACTACCGCCCATTTGATCGAAGAACTGCCACTGTTGATGACCAAAACGTTCATGGGCTTACCTTCATGGACTTAGGTTGCAACCGGTTTATCGGGCACGTCGTCAGCATGTTGGGTGCTCGCCGGGTAGGGCCATTCCCAGTCACGAATCTCCGGCAGATCTTCGCCATGGGTAGTGATGTAATCATGGTGTTCGATCAGTTTGTCGCACAGTGCCTGACGGACTTCAGCCACGTTGGCACCCAGAAATGGCACCCGGTCAATCACGTCCATGGCCAGATGAAAGCGATCCAGATCGTTGCGCACGGTCATGTCAAAAGGCGTGGTTGTCGTACCTTCTTCCTTGTAGCCGCGCACATGCAGATTGTCGTGATTAGTGCGCCGGTAGGCCAGGCGGTGAATCAGCCAGGGATAGCCGTGGTAGGCAAATATGACCGGCTTATGGGTGGTGAACAAGCTGTCGAAATGTGCGTCGGTCAGGCCGTGCGGGTGCTCTGATCGGGGCTGCAGGCTCATCAGATCTACCACATTCACCACCCGCACCTTAAGCTCAGGCAAGTGCTGGCGCAACAGAGCAACTGCCGCCAGGGTTTCCAGCGTGGGCACGTCGCCGGCACAAGCCATGACCACATCCGGTTCGCCATCATGATCGTTGCTGGCCCACTGCCAGATACCTATGCCGGCTTTACAGTGTTTGATGGCCGCATCCATATCCAGGAACTGCAAAGCTTTTTGCTTGCCCGCCACGATCACATTCACCAGGTGTTTGCTGCGCAGGCATTGATCAGCCACACACAACAGGGTATTGGCATCCGGAGGCAGATAGACCCGGATAATATCGGCTTTTTTATTCGCCACATGATCGATGAAACCGGGATCCTGATGACTGAAGCCATTGTGATCCTGCCGCCAAACGTGTGATGTGAGCAGGTAGTTCAGCGAGGCGATAGGGCGTCGCCAGGGGATTTCGCGGGTTACTTTCAACCATTTCGCATGCTGGTTGAACATGGAGTCGACAATATGCACGAAGGCTTCATAACAGGAGAAGAAGCCGTGTCGGCCGGTGAGCAGATAACCCTCCAGCCAACCCTGGCACAGGTGTTCACTCAACACTTCCATAACGCGGCCGTCGGGCGCCAAATGGTCATCGCCTTCGATAATTTCGCCAACAAAGGTACGGTCAGTTACTTCAAACAAGGCATCCAGCCGGTTCGATGTCGTTTCGTCCGGACCCATCACCCTGAAGT
>JBBKVS010000226.1:0-6320 GCA_037968555.1 Lysobacterales bacterium
GGATCCAGAAACTGTCCCGAAGTGGGGCCTGGAACCAGCGTATCTGCAGGAAGCCTGGCAATACCTACCAACTCGGCGACTGGAGCAGAGCTAGCCTCCTCAGCACTTTGCACAACAGAAGTACAAAGGATCAGGCCGATTAGCGGCAGCCAGCGTTTCAAAGTTGCGGATTCAGGAACCATAGAACGGCGGCTCTCCTTCAGGTTGGGCTCGGAAGCGTTTGTAGGACCATAAATACTGCGCCGTGTCGATGGCGATGCATTGCTCCACACTGCGGTTTACAGCAGCCAGAGCGGTATCCAGATCGTCCGAATAGACTTCTGGATCGGGTTGCAGCATATGCACGCGGTAGCGACCGCCCGGCAAGCGCTCGCAGACTGACATCACCACCCGGCAGCCGGTGGCCTTGATCAAACGGGGAGAGAGCACTGCCGTCAATGCGGCGTGGCCAAAAAACGGTCTAAAACGACCCTGGCCTGCGGACGGCTGCTGATCGGGCAATACCCCTGCAGCTTTGCCAGATCGTATGTGGGTATACAGCTTGCGCAAGCCGCGACTATTTGCAGCCAGCATCAACGCGCCCCCACGTCCGCGTTTGGACACCAACGCCTTTTCCAGGCCGGGATGTCCCGGTGGCTTGTATAGAATGGCAATATCTGCAATTTTCTGCAGGTAGATAGCGAGGTATTCCCAGGCGCCAAAATGAGGCACCAGCACCAGCGCGCCTTTGCCCGATTGCAGGGCCTGCGTTAACAACTGCTCGCCCACCACTTCATCGCACTGTGTTGCCAGCCGTTCGGTATCCCAGTACCAGTTGCGGCCAGTTTCCAGCACCGTGCAGATGTAGTGAATAAAACTGACGTGTACCAGTTGCTCGCGGGCAGCGTCTGACATTTCCGGATAACAGCGCTGCAGATTGATGCGCGCTACCCGGCGTTTATCGGGTGATAAGCGGGCCCACAAGCTGGCCAAACGCCGGGCAATGGCATAGGGGGCCGGGCCTGGCAGCAGGCTCAGCAGCCATAGCAGCGCTTTGACGACGGTGATCACGACGTCATAACGGCGGCATTCGCCGAGGCCGGCATCGGGTTAACATAGCTTCCTGGAAACATACTCGTGCGAGGTCCGGATGATTGCTCTACTGCAGAGGGTAGCCGAAGCGGCGGTGACAGTTAAGAACAATGATAGCGGCATAGATGAAATTGTCGGGCAAATCGGCCCGGGCACACTGGCTCTGGTAGGCGTGCAGCAGGGTGATACGGAAGCCCAGGCCAGGCGATTGCTGGAAAGAATACTGGCCTGGCGCATGTTTGAAGATGAACAAGGCCGCATGAACCTGAACCTGCAACAGTCCGGTGGCCAACTGCTGTTGGTGCCGCAATTTACCCTGGCGGCAGACACAGACAGCGGTAATCGGGCCAGTTTTACCACCGCGGCCGCTCCGGACGAGGCTTTGCGCCTGTTCAATGGCCTGGTGGATGCAGCCAGGCAAGAATTGCCTGGCTTACAGACGGGACGATTTGGCGCAGATATGCGGGTCAGCCTGATTAACAGTGGCCCGGTGACTTTCTGGCTTCAGGTCGATCCGGTGCGTTGAAGGGCTGCTTTGTCGGCAGAATCCTTGGTGGCTGTGCCGCTGTTTTCGCTGTCAGTTTCAACTGAGCTCTCTTCTTCGCTGTTTTCCTGGTCCTGTTCATTCTGCAGTTTCAGTTTGCGGGTCAGGGTGTTACGTCCCAGCCCCAGCAGCTCAGCCGCCTTGATGCGCTGGCCACCGGTTTGCTGCAGCACACAATCGATCAGCACCCGCTCCAGCTCTGCCTGGGCTCTACCCACCAGGTTGCCACCGCCATTTGCCAATTCAGCCACGGCCCAGTGCCGCAGTTGATCCGGCCAGGTTCCTGCCACCCGCTTGTCTGCTCTGGCCGGCGCGCGCACTTCGGCCGGTAGATCTTCCGGAAAAATCTGTTCAGACGGTGCCATCACGCTGAGCTGGCGGCAGATGTTCTGCAACTGCCTGACGTTACCGGGCCAGTCGAATTGCTCCAACTGTTTCAAGCTGTCGGCACGCAATACTTTTTCTTCCAGGCCCAATTCCTTCGCTGCCTGCTGCAGGAATCGCCGTGCCAGCAAACCTACGTCTTCGCGCCGCTCACGCAGTGCAGGTATGGCGATGTGGATGACGTTGAGGCGGTGGTACAGGTCTTCACGAAAACTGCCGTCACGCACTTTCGCTTCCAGATCCTGATGAGTGGCGGCAAGGATGCGCACATTGGCTTTGAGCAAATCCCGTCCGCCCACGCGGTAATAGTCGCCCTCGGCCAGCACACGCAACAAACGGGTTTGCAGGCTGAGCGGCATATCACCAATTTCATCCAGGAACAGGGTGCCAGCAGCGGCTTCTTCAAACCGTCCCAGGCGCCGTGCATGCGCGCCGGTGAATGCCCCACGTTCATGGCCGAACAGTTCAGACTCAAGTAGTTCAGCCGGTATAGCTGCGGTGTTCAGTGCGATAAATGGGCCATCAGAACGGGGGCTGTGCTGGTGCAGAACCCTGGCCACCACTTCCTTACCGCTACCGGTTTCACCGGTGATCAGCACATTGATGTCAGAACGATACAGTCGGCCTATGGTACGGAATACATCCTGCATAGCCGGCGATTCACCGAGCAACTGGCCGCTGCTGCCCTGCTGCGTAATCTCGGCCACCTGGCCACTGGGGGCAATGGCTCGCGCCACCACCGACAGGACCTGGTCCAGGTCGAAGGGTTTGGACAGGTAATCAAATACACCCTTCTGAAAGGCAGTAACGGTTTGCCCCAGATCGGAAAAGGCCGTCATGGCAATCACCGGTAATTCCAGCTCGCGGCGCTGCAAGGTATCCAACAGCGATAGCCCATCATCGTCGGGCAAGCGGATATCGGTCAGTACCACTTGCGGTGCGGATTTTTCCAGAGCCTTGCTGACACTGGCCACGCTGTCGAAAACCTGCACTTCATAGCCGCTGCGCCGCAGAGCACGTTGCAAGATAAAGCGAATGGTTTCGTCGTCATCAACTACCCAGACTTCTGCCGGTGCCGTCATGTGCTGACACCTGGGTTGGCAACTGCGCTCGCCTGATTGCTCGCCTGAGCGGTAAGCAATGGCAAATACAAACTGAAGCAACTGCCACTACCCGCAACCTGGCCTTGCGGCTCGTAGGTCAACAAGCCGCCATGTGCTGCTGCGATCTGCTGGGAAAGCGCCAGGCCCAAGCCGGTTCCGCCGCGCTTGCCGGTCACCATGGGCAGAAACAGCAGTTGGCGCAGCGTATCCGGCACACCATCGCCGTTGTCCATCACGTCCAGCCGCAACAGGGTGGCATTGGTGGTTTGCAATAAGGCACCACCATGTTCGATACGGGTACGCAGGCTGATGGAGGATGCATTGGCCTCGAAGGCATTGCGCAGCAGGTTGAGTAAAACCTGGCGCAAAGCCGAAGGATCACCCTGTATCGGCGGGATACTGGGATCGAAATCCCGTTCAACCTGCACATCACTGCTGAATTCGGTAGCCAGCAGTCCCAGCGCTTCATCCAGTAAGGGGTAAATCGCCACCGATTGCTGTGCCAGCTGCGGCTGACCCAGGCTCTGGATCAGGTCATCAATGCGATCTGCTTCGCGCATGATCAATCGGGCCAGTGTGGCCAGCTCCGGTGTGTCCAGCTCGGCGGCCAGCATCTGTGCAGCGCCGCGGATACCGCCCAGAGGGTTACGGATTTCATGCCCGAGGTTTTTGGCCAACAGTTCCAGCAAGCCGGTCTGTAACTCACGTTGCTGCAAACGTGAACGACGCTGTTCCCAATCGAGGTTGTGCAATTCCAGCAACACACCCCCACCAGTCTGGCTGGTGAGTATGCAATCGTAGCTGCTACCCGGGAGTTTCACATCGTGCAGCCGGACACTGGAATCATCTGCTGGCAACTGTCGCAAAGCATCCGCCAGGGCGTCGGGCACTGGAAACAGCTCTGACAATTGGCGACCCGCCAGTCGGTCTCGACCCAGTGACAAAGCCTGCTCGGCAGCTGCGTTCATGACGCTGACCCGATGATCGGCATCCAGTTGCAGCACTGCGGTATCCAGCAGATCCAGTGTGTCAGCCCAACCGGGGCTGTCGGCAGTGTGCCCGGCAAGCGTATCGATCTGCCAGCGAGCACCTTCTCTCAAGGTCCGTTGCTCCTCACTGACTGCTGGTGAACGTAGAACGTAACGGTATCAGTGGTCATCACCGACTTTCCAAAACTGTCCAGCAATACCGCGCTGACGGTGTGTGAACCCCGGTCCAGCGATACGCCCTTCATGTTCTCGGCACTGCTGGCCTGGGCCTTACCGTCAATCGTAAAACGTACGGTCATGCCTTCCTGTAGCGGAGCAGACGCTTCCCAGGCAACCACCACAGCATTCTCCGTACCCCAGAATGTTTCTTCGGGCGACGGACGGGAAATTCGAAAATCCCGATACAACTTGCGCAAGGCGGCCGGTGTTGTGACATCTTCTTCGGTTTCCGGAACCGGATCAGTCGCTACCGTTGGCGCCTCGTAATCGGTCGAAACCACCGACAGTTCGGGCAGTTCCATAGGCTCTGTGCCGTCACCTGGAGGTTGGTCGGTGTAGGTCACGTTACCGTCTTTATCGACGATCTTGAAAATCTGACCATAGGCGTTAAAGCAGAAACACATCATCAGCAACAGTACGATCTTGCTGCCTATCAATCCTTTGTCCATGAGCATGCTCCTAGGTGGGTAATCTACTACCCCGCCGAGCGACGGGGTAGTAGGAGTATCCGGGGCATGAAATCTGCAAACCCGGACGATTACAAAGAATAGTACATATCAAATTCAACCGGATGAGTGCTCATCCGGAAACGCGTGACTTCCTGCATTTTCAACTTGATGTACGCATTGATCAGATCGTCATCGAATACACCACCAGCCTTCAGAAAGTCGCGGTCTGCATCCAGGCAATCCAACGCCTGGTCGAGGCTGTGACACACGGTTGGAATGTCCTTGGCTTCTTCCGGTTCCAGGTCATACAGATCTTTGTCCAATGGAGAACCCGGATCAATCTTGTTCTTGATACCGTCCAGTCCGGCCATCATCATCGCGGCGAAAATCAGGTAAGGGTTACCGGCAGGATCACCAAATCGCACTTCAATGCGGCGGCCCTTGGGGTTGCTCACAAAAGGAATGCGGCAGGAAGCCGAACGGTTGCGGGCCGAATAGGCCAGCATCACCGGCGCTTCGAACCCTGGCACCAGGCGCTTGTAGCTGTTGGTGGTTGAGTTGGAAAAGGCGTTGATGGCACGAGCGTGCTTGAAGATACCGCCGATGTAGTGCAGCGCCGTTTCTGACAGGCCACCATAGCCGTCACCGGAAAACAGATTATTGCCGCCCTTGGCCAGGGATTGATGCACATGCATGCCTGAGCCGTTATCACCCACAATCGGTTTGGGCATAAAGGTCGCTGTACGACCCGCTGCGTGCGCGACATTCTGCACCACATACTTGAGGATCAGGGTTTCGTCAGCCTTCTTGGTCAGCGTGGAGAACCGGGTACCGATTTCGCACTGTCCTGCAGTACCGACTTCATGGTGGTGCACTTCCACCTGGGTACCCATTTTTTCCAGCACGCTACACATGGTGGCGCGCAGGTCGTGCAGGGAATCAACCGGAGGCACCGGAAAGTAACCGCCTTTGACACCGGGACGGTGACCGGTATTGCCACCCTCGTACTCGGTTTGCGAGTTCCAGGCGCCTTCTTCTGAATCGATACGGTAAGAACAGCCGTGCATGTTCACATCAAAACGCACATCGTCAAAAACAAAAAATTCGGGTTCAGGGCCAAAGTAAGCGGTGTCGGCTATACCACTGGCGGTGAGGTAGGCTTCGGCGCGCTTGGCCAGTGAGCGTGGGCAACGGTTATAGCCTTCCATGGTGTTGGGCTCCAGCACATCGCAGCGCAGGATCATGGTTTTGTGCTCGGAGAAAGGATCTTCTACTGCGGTTTCGGTATCCGGCATCAGCACCATGTCGGATTCATTGATCCCTTTCCAGCCTGAGATCGAAGATCCGTCAAACATCTTGCCTTCTTCGAACAGGTCTTCATCGACAGCACCGGTGGGCATACTGAGGTGCTGTTCCTTGCCGCGGGTATCGCAAAACCGCAGATCTACAAATTCGTATTCTTTATCTTTAAGGTTCTTTAAGATTTTATCAGCGCTCATTTCCTTCATTTCCTCAGCGTATACCAAAATGGGTCAGACTATTAATGCAGGTTGTGTGCCAA
>JBBKVS010000227.1:0-2765 GCA_037968555.1 Lysobacterales bacterium
TCTCGACGTATTCTCAACGCGAACATTCCAGTTCGCCTGATTTTTCGTTGAGCCCGGCTGACAGCCGCTCAGCCTGCTCGCGGAAATAGCCCGCCTCCGGCCAGCGTTTCAGCAAACGACAGGCCGCATCCTTGGCGAAACTCTTATCAGCATCTGCTCCCAACGCTGCCTGGCAATAGGCCAGCATCAATTGGCCCTGGTCATGACGCCAATCAGCGTCGCCATGCTGCTGCACCACTTGTTCCAGTCCTTTATGCGCCAACTCCAGACCCGATTCAGCTTCCCCTGAAGAACAGGCCAGTTCAGCCTGGGCCAGCAGTATCGGGCCCAACATACGGTGGCCCGACAGCTCAGCGATGTTTAAGGCTTCGTCCAGCAATGCCGTTGCTTCAGTACGATTGCCCAGCGCCCACTGGGCCAGTGCCAGGTTATGCAGGGTGAAGCTGAGATCATCGAAATCGGCCGAACGGTGTTCACGGTCTATGCTCAATGCCTCGCTGAGCAACGCGACTGCTGTTGTGTAATCGCCTGACTCAAGATTCAGTCGGCCGAGATTGCTTTTGATGGTGGCGACTTCCGTGTTGGCTGGACCGAGGACTTTCTGAGCAGTCTGCAACGCTTGTTCCCAGGCCTTCCGGGCCGTTGCCAGGTCGCCATTTGCATAAGCTGCCGAACCCCAGGAGATCATGGCCCAGATCGAATCGGGATGTGCGTCACCAAACACCGGCAGCAGGATAGCGATGACTTCGCTGTACAGTTTCTGGGCGTTGGCTGTATCACCCGTAAACAGGCTCAACAAAGCCATTCCACCCAGGCTGCGGCTACGCACCGAGGCAGATTCTTCTGCACCGACGCTTGCAATGGCCAATTCCTGCAATGCCAGCTGGTAAGACTCCAGAGCAGCAAGGTCCTGCTGCTGGTAGGCCAATACATCGCCACGAATATTGCTGGCCCGCGCGCGTTGCAGCGCTGATGTAGTCGAGTCGCTGACCAGCTCAAGCGTGGCCAATGCCGTACTGTAGTCACCCATATCAAAATAGATATCTGCCAGCTCAATACGACTGTCGGCGGACTGAATCCAGTCCTCAACTGAGCTGGAATCCTGCGGCAAGCTTGCTATGGATTCGGTAAGCAATTCGGCGCCACGACGATTCAGTCCGAGACGCGAATAAGCCTGTCCCATGGTGGCCAGGAAGCGGGCCTTGATGACGGGCCGGCTGAACGGCGTGCTGTCAATTCTAACCACCGCCCTGTCCAGCACTTCGCGCACAGTGACGCTGCGGCCGCGCGCCTCACTGGGATCAGCCAACTGGAATACCGACAACAGGAAGGCACGGGTTTCCCGCTCGGAAGTCAATTCCAATTCCGCCTGTGCGCGTGCGGACTGTGCCTCGTTACGTGCCACTGTGGCTCGCCAGGCCAATAAAGCAAACACCGTCATCAGGGTTAGTGAAACCACACTGACAAGCGCCAATTGTCTTTGGCGACGACGCGCTTCACGCTGTCGCAGTTGATCAAATGGCACATCCAGCAAACCTGCTGCCAGCTTCAGAAAAGCCAGGCTGAAGCCATCACCTTCGCGGCGACCATCAGCTGCCAGCGGCTCACTGATCGCGCCCTCTGGCAGGTCCACATCCTTGAGCAACAGCATCAGCGGCAAGGCAGCACTATCGGGCTTAAGCCGGGGATCGGCACCCGGATCGCCATCCACCACGAAGGCAAATACCGGGCGTTGCGGATGACGCGAACGGAATGTGCGGATTTCTTCATTGACCCAGCGCGAAGCCACAGCCGCTGGCGAGCACACCACGATCAGTGCTTCTGACTGATCCAGGGCTTGCAGGATCACACTGCTCAGCGAAGCCGAAGATGCCAGTTCATCACGATCGCGGAACACCGGCCGCATTTGGTCAGAGCCGGGATTGGCCGCGAACCTGGCCTGGCGACGCAAACTGCGAGGAAGTCGGTAGCTTTCCAGCCGCCGATGCAGGCGGACGGCCAGGCGTTCATCTACGTGCGCATAGCTGATAAATGCCCGGTAAGGCGTCGTCATGCGATTTAGCCGAACAGCGAAATCAGAAAATGGCATTCACGAGCAGGGCTTCCCGTGGTGTGGCCGGTACAACACGGCTTCATTCGAATCCATCTTCAAAACGGTACTCAGGAGCGGGTGGCACGCAATCACCTATATAACTATTACCCTGGAAGCAGAAATATTCTCCATACCAGGCGTCAACCTGGGCATCCCAGATATAAAAGCCGTTGTCATGATCGTAAATCCACTCGTAAGTTGACTGGCCATCCTGCACACCGTGCAAGGCCACTACGGTCAGGTCACCGGGAAAGAAATAAAAAGTCCACTGGCGGCCGTAGTAGCCACTCGGGTGATCACCCAGGAATGAATAACGGATGGCGGTAACTGCATTGTTGGTATTAGTGCCAATGAATGCAGCGAGGTCTGCTTCATCAGGCGGAAAAATCGCCTGGTTCAGGTATTCCTCCGGCTGAGCCCCTGGTGTGTAGGAGCGGGATGTTTGGCAGTTAAAGATACTCAGTCCCTCGAAGCCACTGGTACGAAATTCCAATCCGTTCCAGTTCACCCAGCCCCAGAATATCGTTGGCCCTGGCCCGGGAACGGGGATTTCTCCATCCCAGCCTGCTTCCGGGCAGGCACCCGAACCACCACCCAATGAAATTTCCTCGGCTGGATTCCAGGCACCGATATCTACGCGCACCCCGCGCCGACCGGCCTGGGCTTGGTCGAT
>JBBKVS010000228.1:0-7364 GCA_037968555.1 Lysobacterales bacterium
GAGAGTAAGATGCAACGACCGTGCCAAGCGCTGCAGGCCGCATCAGTGCTCACTTATGAAGATTTTGTCTGTCTCAGTGATTGAAAAATTTACCCGCCATTGCAAGATTTACCGAAGCTCGCTTGCTATGAACTGAAAGCGGAAGCTGCTTCAGCTCATGGCGGTTATACTTTCGTTTCACCCTTCAGATATTCAGAGTTGTTTATGGATACTTTAATGACCGTTACCCATCACCGTTACTCCGAGCTTGTGCTATCTGCCCAACCGCTACCCCCGGGGACTTCGATCACCGGGAGTGATTTGTAATGGCCGGCCAAGGCAGAACATACAAGGTGGTGCAGTGGGCCACAGGAGCCATGGGACGGTCGTGCATGCGAACGGTGATTGATCGCCCGGATATGGAGTTAGTGGGGCTATTGGTTTACAGCTCAGCGAAAGTAGGCAAAGACGCCGGTGATTTGGTGCACCGGCCGGCAACTGGGGTGCTGGCTACCACCAGCAAGGATGAAATTCTGTCACTGGATGCTGATGTGGTCGTTCATTGCGCACGCATCCAGAAAGACCACACCGTACACGACGAAGATATTCTCAACTTGTTGGCTTCCGGCAAGAATGTGATCAGTATCAATGGCAACTCCTTTCCACCGGCTTGGGATAAAGCGCGGCGCGATGCTTTTGAATTGGCTTGTGCGAAAGGCCAGTCCAGTTTTCTGGGTACCGGGCTCAACCCGGGATTCATTGGCGAGAAACTATTGTCCACGGCCAGCTCTGTTTGCACCCGAGTCGACAGCGTAGCGATCCATGAAACCGTACTGGCAGGCATGATCAAAAGCCCGGAGTATATTTTCAACATACTGGGATTCGGTTCAGAGCCCGGCGCCATCAATCTTGAAGACGGCTCCTTCGCAGCTTCGATCACGCTCAATACCATGTACGAGGAAGTGGTGGCTTCTATCGCCCATCAACTGGGCTGGTCGCTTGACGGCGTGAATCGATTGCATCAAATGTTGCCTGCAAAGAACGACCTGGAAATAGCAGCCGGAACCATAAAGGCTGGGCAGATCAGCCACACCGATTGGCGTTGGCGTGGCGTGGTGGGTGGCGAGGAGCGCATCGCCATGGATATCAGTTGGGCGGTTGATCCGGAATATACCGGCGAACACCCCGACCTTTGGCAGCTCGATATCAAGGGTGAGCCGGATGTTTCGCTGCGATTCAATGTGGAGCGTCCGGCCGGAATGCCGGGCAGCACGACTGCAGAGCAGATGGCAGTTGGTGGTATGGTTGGTAATGCCATTGCTTATGTGGTTGCGGCTGCTCCTGGTCTGCTCTGTGGCTCGCAGCCTATGCCATACTATTTGGAAAATCACTGATCAGCCTTATACAAATCAACTGAAGGAGAGCAACAATGGGAACAGGTACTGGCTTATTGGGATTAGTCATCCTGATTTTGGATATTTGGGCCATCATCAAGGTGCTGGGTAGTTCGGCTACGACGGGAATGAAGCTGGTGTGGGTGCTGGTTATTATCTTCCTGCCCGTGATTGGCCTGATACTGTGGTTTCTGCTCGGACCCAAATAACCCAGCAGATCACCCGATTTCCGTAAATTGGGCTATCTTCATCGATAGGAATAGTGCCGCGGCTAGCGGAAAGTCCATTTCCTGAGCATGCACATATGGTTTCTATTACAGATTCGGTTCAACCACCCGCCAGTCATTTTGTTAACGGCCGGTATGTAAATGATCCAGCTGGTTTGCCAATGCAAAGTGTCTGTCCTGTTAGGGGTGAGGTGATTGCTGAACTCAACTGCGCCAGCGATGAGTTCGTGGGGAAATGCGTTGTCAGCGCGCAGGCAGCACAGCAGGGCTGGGCACGGCTGAGTGGAGCGGAGCGGGGTCGCATTTTAAGAAAAGCAGCAGAACTGATCCGGGAAAACAACCGTGAACTAGCCGTGCTGGAAACCCGCGACACGGGCAAGCCTTTACAGGAAACCTTGTGTGCCGATGCCTTGTCGGGGGCGGATTGCCTGGAATTTTTTGGCGGGATAGCGGCATCGATCTCCGGAGAGTTCATGCAATTAGGCGAATCGTTTTTCTACACACGACGTGAGCCTTTGGGTGTATGCGCAGGCATCGGTGCCTGGAATTATCCCTTTCAGATTGCCTGCTGGAAAGCGGCCCCCGCATTGGCATGCGGTAACGCGATGATCTTCAAACCCTCGGAAATTACGCCGCTATCTGCACTGAAACTGGCCGAGTTATTGCAGCAAGCGGGATTACCGGACGGGGTATTCAATGTCGTGCAGGGCGGTGCTGCCACCGGCGCCAGCCTGGTCAATCATCCCGGTATTGCCAAGGTTTCAATTACCGGCTCGGTTGCCACCGGCAAGAAGATAGCCATTGCAGCAGCTGAAACATTGAAGCCGGTCACGCTTGAACTCGGTGGCAAGTCGCCCCTGATTGTTTTTGCAGATGCCGATCTGGATCAGGCGGTGAGTGGAGCCATGCTGGGCAACTTCTATTCCAGCGGGCAGGTTTGCAGTAACGGTACCCGGGTGTTCGTGCAGCGTCAGGTGCTGGATGTATTCCTGGAAAAACTCAAACGCAGAACACTAGCCATCGTCTTGGGTAATCCCCTGGATGAGACTGTGCAGATGGGCCCATTGGTTTCCCGGACGCAGTTCGAGCGAGTGCTGGCTTTTATTGAAACGGCCCGCAAAGAAGGCGCGCGACTGGTTTGTGGTGGTTCCAGCCAGCAAGTTCCAGGCTGTGAGCATGGCAATTTTATTCAGCCCACCGTGTTCGCCGATGTCACCGACGATATGACCGTAGCCCGTCAAGAAGTGTTTGGGCCGGTTATGTCCGTACTCGTGTTCGACACCACTGAAGAAGCCATCTCGCGCGCAAACCAGACACCATTCGGACTGGCTGCTGGGGTGTTTACTGCGGATCTGAAATTGGCCCACCGGATAGCTGCAGCTTTAAAAGCCGGGACTTGCTGGATCAATACCTACAACATCACTCCGGTGGAAATGCCCTTTGGTGGCATGAAACAATCCGGCTATGGGCGGGAGAATTCCATTCACGCCATTGAGCATTACACCCAGCTGAAATCAGTGTATGTGGAAATGGGAGAAACCGTCAGCCCCTATCCAGATGTGGTTGCAGATTCAAAGTGACCCTTTTGGTGTCTTCTGATTACCAGAATATAAATGGCCAGGTAAATCCCGATAACCAACAATCCTATCCATTCAATTTTCAAGGGTGTGAACTGGTAGAGCAGGATCAAACCGTACATCAATAGCCAGTTGCCGATGATGTATTTGCTTTTGCCAAATCGCTCCACACCGATATTCAGATTGTCCGAGTACAGTCGCATCAGGGAATCCAGCGAGTTCACTACGAAAATTATTCCAACAAGCACCATGGCAGCATTGAACAGTGGGGAAATGGTTACGGAGTTGAGGTAGTAGTAATACAGCACCGAAAACCAGATCGAAATGGGTATCGACGGAATGATGAGTAAAGCCAGGAAAAGCTGCCAGGTTTTCAGGCCCCCCACAAACCGCGAAACAAACTGGCCAATCATGATGCTCCAGGAAAACCACCAGAACAGGTAAAAAGCGTGATAGTCGGTGATGGGCAAAATGAATTGCTGGATGTTGCTGAAATAGCTGCCGAGTTCACTGTAAATTGTGAAAAATCCACCCGGGCTCATTCCTGAACCATTCCACATCAGGATAATCAGCAGGAAGAACAGCCAGGTGGAAGTCAGGCTCAATATTTTCACGAACGCTATATCTGTGCTTGAAATGACGGCACACAGAACGACCAGTGCAACCAGACCGTAGCGCAGCGGTTCGCTGATGCCATGTATGTAGTTGGGCAAATAACTGAGAAACAGGAAGCCGGTAAAAGCACAGGTACCAATAATGACGCAGTTATTGATAAAGCGAATAACCGGGATCTGGAACAGTTTCAGGCGCGGTTCAATCACGCAGAAGTAAAAAGTCGTCAGAAAATAGAATATCCATACCACAAAACCCCAGAATCCAAACTCAATCGCCAGTGGATTGGCAAACTGGTAAGGCTGTTCGCTGGCATAAACAGGAAACTCGGTCAGCGGAAACATGATCAGGCCAACATCCAGACCGGATGTGAACAGTATGGCCAGGAAAGCAAACAGGGAGGCTGGCATCTCACCGGTGATCCTGTGGTTGCGCCATAACAGCACGATCACCCCGGAAGTCGCCAGCGTGACCACAATGGCGACCATAAGGATATTCTGCATCAAGGGAATCTGTCCTTGTCGGTGCTATCCGCAGCAGCGGCAATTGTCAGCGCTTGATTCAGTTGATTATCTGCAGCTGGATTGTCGTTGGTGCTGTAGGGTGCAGCATCATTCCAGACTCTGACAGGCTTGCCGGGTCTTTGCCGTTGCTCCCAGCGCTCATCAATCCAGGCAGGGGCTGACGAAGTCTCGAGGTGCTTGCCCAGAATCATATCAGCGGCTTTTTCTGCCACCATGATGGTGGGTGCGTTGAGGTTGCCATTGGTGAGCGTGGGGAAAATGGACGAGTCCACAACTCGCAAACTCTCAATCCCCCTGACCTTGCAGTCTGAATCAACCACTGCCAAGGGGTCATCGCCGGCTCCCATCTTGCAGGTGCCGGCAGGATGGTAGGCACTTTCCACATTGCTTCTGACCCACTCATCCATCTCTGCATCTGAGTAGATCCGATCTCCCGGCTGAATCTCCTTGCCACGGTAAGTATCAAGCGCGGCTTGTGACATTATTTCGCGAGTCAAGCCGATGCAGTTCCGCCATTTGGCAATATCATCGGGGTCCTGCAAGTAGTTGAACAGAATCTCAGGTTTGGAAAGCGGATCCGCATCTCGAATTCGCACATGCCCCCGGCTGCGCGGTTTATTGGGCCCCACATGCACCTGAAAGCCATGGCCCTGCACTGCTGATTGCCCGTCATAGCGCATGGCGGCGGGCAGGAAGTGATATTGGATATCAGGCCATTTCTGTCCGGCAGCGGAGCGAATAAAAGCGCAGGATTCAAAGTGGTTGGTACTACCCAGTCCATCTTTGAACAGCAACCAGCGTGCCCCTATCAGGGCTTTGCTGAGCCAATCCAGTTTGCCGTTTAAAGTGATGGGCTGCAGACATTCGTACTGGAAATAGACTTCCAGGTGATCCTGCAGGTTTTCTCCCACGCCGGGTAGTTCGTGCAAGGTGGCTATGTTCGCTGCTTGCAGCACTTCGGCTGGTCCTATACCAGATCGTTGTAAAAGTACGGGAGAACCGATCGAGCCGGCGCAGCAAATCACTTCCTTGCTGCAGTGTGCTGTCAGGGTTTTGCCATTTTGCTGATACTCGATTCCAATGGCCTTTTCGCCGTTCATTATAATTTTGCGTGCCAGCGCTTTACTGGCAATGGTCAGATTGCTTCGAGCTTTAACCGGATCCAGATAAGCCAGCGAAGTCGAGCAACGAACACCGTCTTTGACGGTCATTTGCATGGGGCCAAAACCCTCTTGCTGATGGCCATTGTAGTCGCGGGTTGCCGGGTAACCCGCTTCAAGGCCGGCCTGAATAAAGGCGGCATAAAGTGGGTTGAGCGCCATATCATTGCCGCCGCATACGGCCAAGGGGCCGTCACTACCGCGGTAGTCATCAGCGCCGTGTATCCAGGATTCTGCGCGGCGGAAATAGGGCAGGCAATCACGATAAGCCCAGCCCCTTGCGCCCAAGGATTCCCATTCGTCGAAATCACAGGCGTGACCGCGTACGTAAACCATGCCATTGATGGATGATGATCCTCCCATTACCTTGCCACGCGGACAGTGCAAGCGACGCTGGTTGGCAAAAGGCTCCGCTTCGGTTTCAAAAAACCAATTGAACCTGGGATTATTCATCGGGTAGGACAGCGCTGAAGGCATGCGGATCATGATGTTGTTGTCGCTTCCACCGGCCTCAATAAGAAGGATTCGATGAGTGCCGTCAGCGCTTAGACGATTGGCCAGCACGCATCCAGCCGAACCCGCACCAACGATGATGTAGTCGTATTCACTACTCACCCGAATACGGTACTCCGTAACGGATAAGGCCGAAAATACAGGTCAGGGGTACCCATACAGCCCTTTGTTCATGGTTACTGATCTTTGCCGTGTGTCGAGTGAGTATGGTTTGGCCGTGACTTAAACTCAATGCGCAAAAAAAACAGTTGAGGTTTCGCATGTAAGATAGTTGCGGTGACTACTCAAGATACCAGCCGCTACGGTTTCCGCATCGGGCAAGACAATGTGAGTGTGCTGGGCTGCAATATCCATCCACCGGTTTTTATTGTTTCAGCAGCGTCGGCCATCGTCCTGGTGGTCGCCACTATGATCATGCATCAAATGTTTGCGGCCACTTTTCTGGATCTTCGTGTCTGGATTACCACCAAATTTGATTGGTTTTTTATTCTGCTGGTCAACCTGTACGTGGTGTTTCTGCTTTACCTGGCTGCATCACGGCTGGGTCGCGTCAGATTGGGCGGACCTGATGCCGTTCCCCGTTACAAACGACTCACCTGGTTTGCCATGCTGTTTGCTGCAGGCGTGGGTATCGGACTGATGTTTTTTGGGGTTCTGGAACCGGTGTCACACAGTATCAATCCGCCACTGGGAATCGATCCTGCGCACATTGCCGAAGCCAGAGCGGCAGGCATGTCTGCTGCGATTTTCCATTGGGGCTTGCACGCCTGGGCGATTTACGGCCTGGTCGCTCTTTCACTGGCGTTTTTTGCCTTTAACCAGGGCTTGCCGCTGACGCCGCGCTCAGCATTCTATCCGCTGTTCGGCGATATCGTATGGGGGCCCGTTGGACACATCATTGACATAGTCGCGGTACTGGCAACATTGTTTGGCCTGGCGACTTCCCTGGGCTTCGGCGCTGAACAGATAGCAGCCGGACTGAATTACCTGTTTGGTATCGCGGCAGGCAAACAAACCAAGGTGTTACTCATTCTCGCCATTACCGGGGTTGCCTTGCTGTCTGTTCATGCAGGACTGGATCGAGGTGTCAGGCGACTGAGTGAGCTGAACGTTGGCCTGGCTTTTGCGTTGTTGCTGTTTGTCATCATCGCTGGCCCGACCCTGACGATTCTGGCCATTATGTTCAATTCCTTTACGGATTATTTGATCCATCTTCCCAGCCTGAGCAATTGGATACGCCGTGAAGATACTGATTTCGTACATGGCTGGACGACTTTTTACTGGGCCTGGTGGATTTCCTGGTCGCCCTTTGTTGGAATGTTCATAGCCAGGGTCAGTTATGGCAGGACGGTTCGGGAATTCATAGTCGGAGTCCTGA
>JBBKVS010000229.1:0-8154 GCA_037968555.1 Lysobacterales bacterium
ACTCGGGTAATTGCCCGAACCTTTGAGTAACTCAACCGCCCTTCCCGAAAAGCTTCGGAAGTCTGCGGCAGGGCTTTGAGTGCCATAGCCACGCGCACTTTCTCACGCCCCGTGGCAAGACTCATCCCGCATTTCCAATTCAGCCAATGCGCCAGGGATTTGATGCCTTCACCTTTCCAGCCCTCGCATTCGTCAAACTCGCGCAGCAGTTCAAGCCAGCGGAACATCGCCGCATCGATATGCGCAGTCAGGGTGGTTATGTCATCTTCCAGTTGCTGGACGCGGTTCTGGCGGGCACCGGCCTGGGCTTTGAATTCGGACCTGAAAGCGCTCAAGCCAGAGCTGGAGGGGTCGATTGAGTGAGTTGAATCGCTCATGATTCGGGCCTCAAAAATACTGGTTAAACATACAGTTATTATAGTTCAGAAAATGAAATAAAACGATTTAATATCAGATATTTGCGATAAGAAGAGGGTGAATAAATGAAACGCTAAATGGGCTCATGACACAAAGCGTCCAGACGGTGATCACAGGGCATGTGCATGAATGTCAGTCAAACGTGTTTGACGTTAATGTTTTCACTAATGTGAGAGACAAACTAGTTTGAACGCTGCAGATACATATCAAGACGGGCGGAATACATTTAGCGTGGTTGAGAAGGGATAGCTAGGGCTGATGCCTGTCTGGTAATGATAACAGGCCGAATCTGTTATCGAACTGATTTCAGTACTCCGATTCGAAATTGCTTTCAAAAATCGTTTTGCTGACGGGATTAAGCAATTCGTCCAGCGAATTGCAATCTGAAGCATTGTATTCAATCAGCAGGGTTCCACCGATATCGGGAATTCCCGATGGGCCGGGACCTGGCCCGGGCAAGCCGTCATCGACACTATCGACCAGGGGCAGAATGGAACGACACCGAATCAGTAAAGGGTTCCGTGAAACCGTAACGTTTGCTCCGACGTGTACCAGATTGTTCAAACCATAAAGATCTTCAAGGCTGTGGTGGGCAATCAGCAGAAAATCTCTGCCAATATATTCAAGGTTTTCCAGGCCATAGAGACTCTCAACTTTTGAATTGTATGAAAGCCGAAAATCCAAGCCTACTTTGCGAAGATTATGCAGCCCCAGGTAGGTCTTGAGATTCTGGTTTACGAGAATTCGAAAATCCTGGCCAACTTCCTGTAATGAACCCAGGCCATCAAGATTGCTTAATTGGGAATTGCGTTCAATCTTTAAGATGATGGGCACAAAACTGATGCCAGCAAGGCCATTTATGTCGAGAAGGCTCTGGTTGTCTGTAATCTCAATACTGTTTCCTATGGAATTCAGTGCCTGAAGCCCGTTAAAGCCAATCAGATCATCGTTATCTTTGATAATCAATGATCCGCCAATTGAAACCAGTTTTGAAAACCCATCTACTGTGGTCAGATCGTCATTGAACTGAATAGTCAGAAATCCACCAAGGGACAACAAATTGTTGAGGCTGGAAATCTGGGGCAGCGATTGGTTGCTTGTAATGGCAACATTGCCGTCAATTGCCGTAATGCCACTGAGTGCAGGAATATTTGTGATCTGATTGTTATTGAACAGGTTAATGCCACCGATTTCTCCAGCGATGTTTTCAAGACCATTGAGGTCTTCGAGCAAGGGGTTGTTGGTGATCGCAATATTCCCTGTCACATTTGTTAAGCCGGAAAGGCCGTCCACATCGATGAGATTCGGGACGTCTGTAATTCTGATGGAGCCAGAGACGGACGACAGATTGCTGAGTCCATCAATGTTGGATAGAGCACTATTGCCAAGCAATTCGAAATCACCGCTTATTGACTGAAGCCCGGAAAGTCCATCCAGATTTGGCAATGCATAATTGTGTTCAATTTTAACCGTGCCACCGAAAGGCGGCGCCCCAGCGCTGACTTTTTTCAAATTGGCAAGAGCAGATATGTCTGTCAATTTTGCATTGCGAACGATATTCAGACTGCCAAATACTTCTTCAATTCCTGAAAGCCCATTAACAGTTTCCAGAGTATCGGAGAACCCTATTCTAAGACTGCCTTCAAACTCGGCGAGGTTTGATAGTGCTGAAATGTCATTGAGACTGGAATTTCCATCCAGACTCAAACCACCTGCAATTCGTGACAAACTCTCAAGACCATTCAGGCTTTCAAGAGCCACCTGCTGGTAAATGATCACGTATCCTTCCACAGTTTCTATATGGGAAAGGCCGGACAAATCTTCGATGTCGGCAGGAACTGGATGATCTGGAGTCATGATCAGGTTGCCAAGAATTTTTGAACAGTTATCGGAGTTGAGAACGAAATCATCAAGCTGGGCTTGTGTGTGTACGACTACATCTATGGTTGCGCAATCACTTGCCTTGGCATCATTTAATGGATTCCACAACAGGACAGTGAAGCAGCAAAACAGCAAAGGATTTGTGATTCGAAAATGGTACATTCGCGCACCTTAAAGTAAATAAAATATGAGCTATTACAGTAAGTTAAATTATTATTTTGCAGACTGCTAAGGGCTTCTGAGAATTACAGCCGCGGCATTATAGCCCGGCGCCCCCGTAACCCCACCGCCCGGATGGGTACCAGCGCCACACAGGAACAGATTCTTCACCGGCGTTGCGTAGTGTGACCAGCCTGGCAAAGGCCGCATGAAGAACAGCTGGTCGAGGCGGATATCGCCGTGGAATATGTTGCCTTCGGTAATGCCAAAGCGGCGCTCCAGGTCCAGCGGCGTGATGATGTCCATGCCCACCACCGCGTCCGGTACATTCGGCGCATAGCGCCCAATGATTTCGATCACCCGTTGGCCCAGGGTTTCCCGTTGAGCATCCCAATTCGTGCCCTGCAAATGATAGGGAACATACTGCACAAAGCTCGTCAACACATGGTGCCCGGCAGTGGCCAAATCCGGGTCGATGGCGGAGGCCAGGATGCAATCTACCCACAGGTCTTCGGAAAGCCTGCCTTCCTGGCAATCGTTATAGCAGCGTTGAGCAGCGGCAAAAGTGGGTACCAATGTGTACACCATTTTCTGCAGGGCTGGCGCATCAGCGGACATACCGCGCAGCTGCGGCTCCTGGTTCAGCACCAGATTGACCTTGGCGCAGGGGCCGTTCATGGCGATGGCCTCGATTTGTTTCTTAAAATCCGGGTCCAGCTGATCCTTCGGCAACAGCTGCAGAAAAGTGCGTTTGGGGTCGGCGTTGGATACCACCACGTCTGCTTCCAGTACCAAACCATTTTCCAGGATGATGCCACTGGCGCGCCCGTCTTCCACCTGTATTTGCTGCACCGGCAAATTGGTGTTGATTTCAACCCCGGCTTCCACACAGGCCCTGGCCATGGCCTGGGTGATGGCACCCATGCCGCCAATCACATGGCCGGAAAAGCCCTGTTTCTCATCGTCACCGCCGCTAAGCAAATGAAACAACAGGCCCATGGCCGAGCCGGCATCGCGCGGTCCGCCGTGTTTACCGTACAGGTTGTTCGCCAGGATCAGGCGCTTGACCTGTTCTGATTCGAAATATCGATCGAGTAATTGTTCCAGGCTGCCGGTCAGAAAAGCTATCAGTTCACTGATCTGTTTGCCATTCAGCCCGCGCATGCGATTACCGACGCGGATGATTTCCAGCAAGCCCGCCAGGCCGGTGGCCTCAGTGTTGGGTGGTGGCTCCAGGAAAAAGGGTTGCAGGTAACCCGCCAGTGTTTTCAGTTCCGCATCCAGGCGGAAAAAAGCATCGGCGTCATGGCGACTGTAGCGGCAGAGTTCGGCATGGGTTTGCTTTTCATCCTGCCACCAGGGCAACACGCTGCCGTCTTCAAAGGCCACCTGTACTGCAGGATTGGCAGCAATCATTTTCAGGCCGTGGCGGCCCAATTCCATATCGCGTATCACTTCAGGGCGCAGCATGCTGGCCATGTAGGAAGCGGTTGAAACCCGGTTGCCAGGCGCACGGATGGGATCGATTTCTTCGGTAACCGCACAGCCACCCACGACATTGCGTTTCTCAAAGACGCGGGTTTGGATGCCGGCTTTGGCCAGGTAAAAAGCGCAGGTCAAGCCATTGTGGCCGGCACCGATGATCAATGCTGTGCGCTTGCGGCCCTTGCCGCGGGCTGCTGCAGTGGCTGTGTTGACTGCCGTTGCTGCAATGGTAGTGCCACTGGCCATGTTCAATCCTCAGTCAAAAGGCCAGAGTTCGAGGCCGTGGATGGCATTGCGTATATCCATGGAGAAATTAACCCGTGCCAAAGTCGCGCCGGAGCCCAGGTCATAAAGCGAAATGGTCGATGGCGACGATCCGGCTGCAACCAGGTCATGGCCATTTTCGCCCGGGATGATGCACAGGCCACGGCCAAAACCTTGCCGCGCCAATTTGTCATCGCCCAACTCGGTATGCGTGAGCTCACTGGCATCGTATAGAGGCACGGCAAACACCTGCTGGGTGCCATCGCGGCGTGCATAGCGCAGGCAATTGGCCGCCGTATCGTTAAAGATCACACCCTCGCCATAAGGTCGGGCATTGTGTATGCCTTCCGGCAAATCCACGATCAAGCGCACTTTACCGCCGCTGGCCACGTGCAGCATGCTGCGGGTACGCATACCGCTGACAAACAGTCCGCGTGCATCGGTATGAATATTGTTCAGATGCAGGGTATTAAGCGCCGCCGGACCCTTGGCGCCGCCCGGACCCTGAATACCATTGGGATCATAGACCGTACCCACGGGCCCGTTTTCAGTCATGGCCAGGTGTATGGCCCAGACAAAGGCCTGCTTATCCAGGTCGAAAGCGAGAATGCTGTCGTGACCGGTGGAGGTCAGATAGAGGTGGCGGTCGAGCTTGCTGATTTCGTGGCAGTGCTTGAGATAGTTGTTGCGAAAAGAACGGCGGATTTTGAAATTCTGATCGTAGACAAACAATTCGTCACTGGCAGCGATATAGATTTCGTCGCCGTGAAATTCAATTCCGCGCAAACCCCGGTCCCAACCGCGGCCCGTGAAATCGATATCGGCGGTGTTCCAGTCCACCAGCTGATCAACCTGCTGCGTATTAAAATCCACCCTGTAAATTCCGCCATGGCTTTCGCCTTGTGAAGAACCGCGTACCACCGAGGTGGTCAACAGGCGCGGCAAGACAATGGCAGGCTTGGTCATAGGTAAAGTTTAATTGGCTTCAGAACGATTCAATGTGTGGACCCATACGGTCCAGCACGTACTTGCGGATGTCCAGGTTGTAGTCTTCCATGGGTGCATACACGCCACGCTCATGCACACGGGCCGACATACCTTGTTGTACCCGTTGGCAAATGGCCCAGTCCTGTTGGTTCACCAGGTGCCAGAAATCCACAACGTCGGCAGGATCAAAATCGGCCTTGTCGATTTCATAAGGCTCGAACAGGATGTGGCAATCGATAACGGTTTTACCCGCGCCAACGGCCTTGAGGATGTAATAGGCGACGTGTTCACGCGCCAGGCTCAGGAACAAATTGGGATACACCAGTTCGCCCTTATGCCGCACCTGTTCGTCTTCGTTCAGGCCGGGAAAGCTGCGACGGCTGGATTCGCCGCTGAAGCTGAACGTGGTGGCCCCTTCGCGATGGGGAACACCCCGTTCCCAGTCCAGACCCGCACCGCCGGCTTCACGGAATGCAGGCACGATGCGGCAAAGCTCGGGATGAACGGGGCCACAGTGGTAGCACTCGTTGTAGTTCTCGCACAGCACTTTCCAGTTGGCATTGACCTCGTAGGAAATGGTGCGGGCAATGCGCAGATCTTTCAGCGGGTAATTTTCGAAACGTCGCTTGGCCACAGCGATGGTGTCTTCGAATGGCGGTGCATTGGCCGGCGTGAGATTGAGAAAAATAAAGCCACCCCAGGTTTCTACGCCCACCGGGTGCAGATGGACCTTGCTGGCATCAAAGCCATTTTCCTTGTTCATAAACGGAGCTTTCAGTAATTGGCCATCAAGGTCATAAGTCCAGGCATGGTAGGGACAAATGATATTGCGGCCACCGACCACGCCACCTTTTAACGCCAGTACGGAATCATCATCTTCCGGGCCAGGACAAAGTCGTGCACCGCGATGGCGGCAAACGTTATAGAAGGCTTTCAGCTCACTCTCGCGGTTGCGCAGCAGCAATATGCTTTCACCGTAAAGCTCCAGCACTCGATGATCCCCCGCTTTGGGGATTTCTTCTTCGCGACCCACACAGATCCAGTCGCTGAAAAAAATATGTTTCTTTTCCAGTTGGAAATAACGATCTTCCAGGTACCAGGAGGATGGCAGGGTGGCTTCCAATCCTTCCAGTACATTCGAATCATTGCTGGCTGCGGTGGTAGACATAAATCAAAAGCTCGGTGAATCGGGCAAGCGCCTATTCTGACCAGATTCTGCCTGGCCTGCCACCCCGCTTGCAGGGACTGGCCGGCCAGCCTGTGGCTGTTGTCATTATGAGTTGGCTGCAAGCTCAAGCTCTTGAGTCAGGAAGTCGGCTGCGTGTCTGTTCAAGCGCCCAGCGATGGTCAGGGATACCGCAAGCCACCACTATAAATTGCTGTTTGTAGCAGCCTGCTGAATGCTGCATGATGTTTGGCAATAAATCCCACCGAGTCCAGCCATGACTGAAGCCGCAATCCGTCCCAGCAATGTTCGTTGGCGCATTCTTGCCATCCTGATGTTCGTCAGTTTCGTTTCCTATTTGCTGCGCGGTAACCTGTCCATCGCCGGGCCGGCCATGGTGGAGGATCTGCAGCTGACGGAAATCCAGTGGGGCTGGATCATGGCTGCCTTCCCGCTGGGTTATGCACTTTTCCAGTTCCCTGGAGGATGTTGGGGGGATCGCAAGGGCCCCCGATTTACCATGGCCGCCATCACCATAGCCTGGGGTGTGTTGATTGCGGTCACCAGTCTCACTCCCGCGCGGGATGTGGCACCTGTGTATCTGGTTATTGGTTGCCTGCTGACCGTCCAGTTCCTGGTAGGCGCGTCGCATGCACCGGTATTTCCCATCATGGTCTCCGCCATCGAGCGCTGGTTTCCGCCGGGCGGCTGGGCGCTGCCCAATGGTTTGACCAGCGCCGGCCTGACCGTAGGCCTGGCTGTAACTGCTTCGGCTTTGCCCTGGTTGATCGGCCAGTATGGCTGGCGCATTGGTTTTCTAGTGTTGGCGCCCTTTGCCTTTATTGCCGGAGCATTGTGGTGGTGGTATTCACGGGACAATCCGGCAGACCATGCTGCAGTAAATGCTGCTGAAGTAGCTTTACTGACATCCCCGGCAGGCACATATTCGGATGAGTGCTGCGAATCAGCCTGGCGGCGCGTGCTCAAGAACCGCGACGCCTTGTTTGTCATGCTCAGTTATTCCTCGATGAATTTCGTGTTCTACGTGGTTTTCAGCTGGGGTTATTACTACATGGTCACGGTGCGTGGCATGGGCGCCCAGGAGGCTGGATTCCTGACTTCAGCGCAGTGGGTGGCGGGTGCTGCCGGGGCTTTTTCCGGTGGTTGGCTGGGCGATAAGCTGTGTCACAAAATTGGTGTGCGTTGGGGCTGCCGGATTCCGATTGTGATTGGCTGCAGCGTATCCGCAGTGCTGCTGATTGGCGTGGCGCTGCATCCCAATGCCTATGTGGCTGCCGCCATGCTGGGCGCCTGCTTTTTCTTCAACCAGTTTACTGAAGGGGCATTCGGGGCCAATGGTGCAGCCATCGGTGGACGCCATGCGGGCGCCGTTTACGGCCTGTTCAATACCGGCGCCAACCTGATGGGTTTCGTGAATGCACTGTTATTGTCAGGCATCGCTGCTGCTTGGGGCTGGAAGGTGGCCATGGCTACCGGCGCAATATTTGCACTGTTGTCAGTATTGTTTATCCTGTTTTCGCGTGCCGACCAGCAAATGGATCAGTCGGACTGATTCACAGCGTATCCCCAGCTATTCGGTGCGCAGTGTCAGCTGACATGCTGCACCAGGTCACCACGTGTTTGCTGGCCTGGATTTGAAAAAACTAGCGGCGAATAACAAGCCCGGGTCGATTGCCGGTAACAGCGCCTTGTTCAAACACCTTCTCACCATTTACCCACACTGTGGTGATGCCGCTATTGGCAGCTTGCGGGTCGGTGGTGGTGGCATTGTCGAT
>JBBKVS010000230.1:0-6553 GCA_037968555.1 Lysobacterales bacterium
GCCTGGCCGATCACCCGGAAGTGATTGCCGCAGCCCAGCAAGCACTACAGGATTACGGCTTCGGCCTGGCCAGCGTGCGCTTTATCTGTGGCACGCAGGATTTGCACAAACAGCTGGAACAAACCATCTCCAGCTTCTTTGGCACCGATGACACGATTCTTTATACCTCCTGTTTCGATGCCAATGGTGGTTTATTTGAAACTTTATTGGGCCCTGACGATGCCATCATTTCGGATGCGCTGAATCATGCTTCCATCATTGACGGAGTCCGGCTTTGCAAAGCTCGGCGTTACCGTTACGCCAATAGTGATATGCAGGCGCTGGAAGAAGCGCTGCAAGCCAGCCAGGATTGCGGCCTGCGCCTGATCGCCACTGATGGTGTGTTCAGCATGGATGGCTACATTGCCAAGCTGGATGAAATCTGCACGCTGGCCGACCAATACGATGCATTGGTGATGGTGGATGACAGTCATGCCACCGGCTTTATCGGCAAAACTGGTCGCGGTTCGGCTGAATATCACAGCGTGATGGACAGGATCGATATTTTCACTTCGACACTGGGCAAGGCACTGGGCGGAGGTTCGGGTGGTTTCACCACTGGCCGACAGGCTGTGATTGATCTTTTACGACAACGCTCTCGCCCTTACCTGTTTTCCAACACGTTGCCGCCGCCGCTGGTGGCCGCATCCATCCGTGTATTTGAAATGCTCAGCGCTACCACCAGCCTGCGCGACCAACTGGAAAATAATACCGCTTATTTTCGCAAGGGCATGAGCGAGGCCAGCTTCGACATCAAAGCCGGAATTCATCCCATAGTTCCGGTGATGCTTTATGACGCGCCCCTGGCTCAGGAATTCGCCCGTAAATTACTCGATGAAGGCGTATATGTGATTGGCTTCTTTTTCCCGGTGGTGCCCAAAGGTGAAGCGCGCATTCGTGTTCAGGTTTCCGCCGCGCACCAGCGTGCAGACCTGGATCAGGCCATTGCGGCATTTACCCGAGTGGGTAAAGAGCTGGGTGTTATTTGATCAGGCACGGTAGTTCCAGGGCACTGGCAATTAATACAGCCTGACTCAGGCCTGTAGTTCTTCGCGTACGGTTGCCGCCAGTTGTTCTGCCAGGCTTTTTACCTGGGCTGCATCGGAACCTTCCAAAGTTACCCGTATCAGCGGTTCAGTGCCCGAAGGTCGAAGAATCACCCTGCCTTTGCCATTCAGAGTATTCTCAATATCCCGCACAGCGCTCTGAATCCGTTCTGAAGACTGCATCCGCTGGGCTGCACCTGGTGCGACCGGCACATTGATCATGGTCTGGGGATATTTCTCGAAACCCTGCGACAGCTCAGCCAGGCTAGCCCCCGTCCTGATCATGATTTCCAACACCTGCAAGGCACTGACTATGCCGTCTCCGGTACTGGTACGGTCCAGGCAAAGAATATGGCCAGAGGCTTCGCCACCTAATTTCCAGCCTTTGCGGCTCAATTCGCGGTGAATATGCCGGTCACCTACAGCAGTGCGCTCAAAAGCGATGCCCCGTTCACGCAAAGCCAGCTCCAGGCCAAAATTACTCATTACCGTCCCAACCACACCACCAAACAGGTTGCCCTGATCCTGGCGTGCTGTGGCGATGATGTACAGCAACTGGTCACCATCTACCAGCTTGCCCTGATGATCCGCCATCACTACCCGATCACCATCGCCGTCCAGCGCAATACCTACATCCGCGGGGCGAGCCCGAACTTGTTCCTGCATGGCCGCAGGATCGGTGGAGCCGCACAGGTGGTTGATATTGGTGCCATCAGGCTCATCACCCATGACGTAGACTTTGGCGCCCAGCTCACGCATCACCGCGGGCGCCACCCGATAAGTCGCTCCATGGGCGCAATCCAGCACCACTTTCAAACCGCCAAATGCAGTACCGAATGGTGTGGTGCCCTTGCAGAATTCTATGTAGCGACCCGCTGCATCATCCACCCGGGCAGCTTTGCCCAAGCGCGCTGATTCCACCGTGGTGAATGGCAATTCCAATTCGGCTTCTATGGCTGCTTCCTGCTCATCGCTGAACTTTTCGCCATTTGCCGAGAAAAACTTGATGCCGTTGTCGGCATAAGGGTTGTGTGAAGCGGAAATAACAATGCCTGCGCAGGCGTAAAGTGTGCGGGTCAGATAGGCCACCGCGGGAGTGGGCATGGGCCCCAGCAGCAATACATTGGCACCGGCTGCAGCCAAACCTGATTCCAGGGCAGATTCAAACATATAGCCGGATATGCGCGTATCTTTACCAATAACCACCGAACGCTTCTCGCCTTTGGCGAGTACCACACCGGCCGCACGGCCCAAGCGCAACATGAAATCTGCTGTAATGGGAGACTCGCCTACCCGGCCTCTAACCCCATCTGTTCCGAAGTATCGATTTGTCATGCGTCGATTCTAAACCCTGTGAGTGGAATTCGCTGCCCCGAATTGAAAGCAGCCGGATTCATTCAAAACCTTATTCCTTACCCAAGGCTTGCATCACTTTGAGCGCATCCAGCGTTTCCTGGACATCATGAACCCGCAATATGGCGGCTCCGGACTGGGCTGCCAGCATAGCGGCGGCAACTGAAGCAGAAACGCGCATGTCGACCGCTTGACCGGTAATCGCACCCAACATGGATTTGCGCGATAATCCCACCATCAAGGGGTATCCCAGTGCCGCCAGCTGCGGAATGGCCTGGAACAATTCGATGTTGTGCGCCAGCGACTTGCCAAAGCCAAAACCCGGATCCAGCATTATGTCCCTTTGACGGAATCCAGCTGCCACCAGCGTATTGGCCCGTTCCAGCAAAAATTCCGAGACCTCAGCGACTACACTTTCATAACCGGGTTCTTTTTGCATGCTGCGAGGGCGACCCTGCATATGCATCAGGCATACCGGCACACCCAGGCTGACGGCAGCGGCCAAGGCGCCTTCACTGCGTAGTGCATAGACATCATTGATCATGCCCGCGCCCGCCTGCACGGCAGCCAGCATGACTTCAGGTTTATAGGTGTCAATGGATAGTGAGGTATCGACTTCAGCCTGCAGTCGCTCAATCAGCGGTAAAACGCGGTCCAGCTCTTGAGCAATACTGATTTCGGCAGCGCCGGGGCGGGTAGACTCGCCACCCACATCGATAATATCGGCGCCTGCCTCGACCATTTGCAGTGCATGTCGCACAGCCTGATCCGGAGTTGGCCAGGCACCGCCATCCGAAAAGGAATCGGGCGTGCTGTTCAATACACCCATAAGAATGGGCCGATCAGCAGGTAATATGCGACCTGAAATCTGCAGAATTCTCACAGCTTCAGCAACTTAAGGGTTCAGTGGAAGCACAGCCCTGCTTGAAAAAACAGGGCTGTGTGACTGGATATTAATGTTGTTCGGCAGGGCCACCGATGGTGGATCGCCCTTCTTTGTCGTCAGGATCTGGCTTGCGATCATCGGGCGCAGGATCATTCCAGCCCTCAGGCGGATCGGGCTCTTCACCCAGCATAATTTGATCAATTTGCTTGCCGTTGATGGTTTCGTACTTCATCAGGGCATCAGCCATCACATGCAGCTGTTGCAGGTGCTCTGTAATGATCTGTGTGGCCTGATCGTGCGCCGCATCGATAATGCGCCTGATTTCCAGGTCAATCACTCTGGCCGTATCATCCGACATCATTTTATGCTGCGTAACCGAACGACCCAGAAATACCTCGGCTTCATCCTCGGTGTAAACCAGAGGACCCAGTTTTTCGGTCAAGCCCCAGCGGGTCACCATATTGCGTGCGATGGAAGTAGCCCGTTCAATATCGTTTGAAGCACCAGTGGTGACATTGTCTTCACCAAAAACGAGTTCTTCCGCCACACGGCCACCAAACAAGCTGGCCATTTGACTCTCCAACTGTTTACGCGACACGCTGTATTTATCCTGTTCGGGCAGGAACATGGTCACGCCCAGCGCCATACCGCGAGGAATAATGGTGACTTTGTAAACCGGATCGTGTTCCGGCACCAACCTGCCCACAATCGCGTGACCGGCTTCATGAAATGCCGTCAATTTTTTCTCTTTTTCCGACATGACCATGGAACGCCTCTCTGCCCCCATCATGATCTTGTCTTTGGCCTTGTCCAGGTGCTCCATGTTGACCGTTTTGGCGTTTGCACGCGCAGCGAACAAGGCAGCTTCGTTGACCAGGTTGGCCAGGTCAGCACCGGAAAAGCCCGGCGTACCCCGTGCAATTACCTTGGCTTCGACGTTGTCGTCTATGGGCACTTTGCGCATATGCACTTTAAGTATGGCTTCACGGCCGCGGATATCGGGCAGAGGTACCACTACCTGGCGGTCAAAGCGGCCGGGGCGCAACAATGCGGGATCCAATACGTCAGGCCGGTTTGTGGCCGCGATCACAATCACACCTTCACCACCCTCAAAGCCGTCCATCTCGACCAGCAACTGGTTCAGGGTCTGCTCGCGCTCGTCGTGTCCACCACCCAGACCTGCACCACGGTGCCGTCCAACCGCATCAATTTCATCGATGAAAATGATACAGGGAGCATGCTTCTTGGCCTGCTCAAACATGTCGCGCACGCGTGAAGCGCCCACGCCCACAAACATTTCCACGAAATCAGAACCGGAAATCGAGAAGAAAGGTACCTTGGCTTCGCCTGCTATGGCTTTGGCCAGCAGGGTTTTACCCGTACCGGGCGAACCCACCATCAAAACTCCGCGAGGAATATGACCGCCCAGTTTCTGGAACTTGCCCGGATTACGCAGGAACTCGACCAGTTCCTCCACTTCTTCCTTGGCTTCCTCCACTCCGGCAACATCCGCAAAAGTAATTTTGACCTGGTCTTCGCCCTGCAGTTTTGCCCGACTCTTGCCAAACGACATGGCACCACGACCGCCGGCACCACCACCCTGCATCTGGCGCATGAAATAAACCCAAACACCAATCAACAGCAATATGGGGGCAATTCCCAGTATCAGATCAACCAATACCGAGCGTTCTGCCGGAGGCTCGGCGGTAATTTCAACTTTATTTTGGACCAGTTCATCGACCAGCTTGGTATCAGGTGGGCCGAAAGTATGGAATTCTGTGCCGTCAGCGCCCTTGCCGGTAACCTTATTGCCGCTGAGACTGCTTTCAATGTGGACCTGAGTTATCAGCCCATTACGCACATTATCGAGAAACTCCGAATAAGCGAGGCTCTGCGGCTCGCTGCCGACACTTGCGTAGTGGTTGAAAATCGAAACCAGCACAACCGCGATGATTGCCCAGGTCAATAAATTCTTTGCCATATCGTTCAATGCATATACCTCTGTGGCAATTCAAATGCCTGCGTTTACAGGGTTGTATAGGACCAATTTACTTGACCTTCTTGCCAGTGGCCAGCAAATACACTTCGCGGCTGCGAGGCCGGGAAGCACCAGGTTTCCTCACCAGCACTTTGTCAAACCAGTCACGTGTCTCGCGTACGAGGGCGTCAAAGCCCTCTCCCTGGAATATCTTGACCACCAAAGCGCCGTTCGGTTTCAAATGTTCCTTGGCAAACTCCAGTGCCAGCTCCACAAGATACATGGATCTGGCCTGATCAGTTGTTGCCATACCGCTCATATTGGGGGCCATATCGGACAATACAAGATCAACAGGGTGGCCAGCCAGTTCAGTTGCCAGCTGCTGCAGGGCTTCGGCTTCGGTAAAATCACCCTGGATGAAATTCACCTCGGCCAAGGGTTCCATGGCGAGTATATCCAGGCCCACCACCCGACCGTTGCTGCCTACCAAAGATACTGCCAACTGACTCCAACCACCGGGTGCACATCCCAGATCCACCACACTCATGCCCGGTTTGATGAGCTGATACTTTTCATGCAACTCCAGTAATTTGAATACCGATCGCGAGCGCCAGCCTTCCTTTTGTGCGCGTTTTACATAGACATCATCGAAGTGCTCCGCCAACCAACGCTTACTGCTTTTGCTCCTTGCCATCTCCAGCCTTTCCTTAACATGGTAAAATTCCGCGCTGCAGTGCAGACCCGTTCATTCATGGCGTCTGCCTTTTGCCTGATCGCAGCCGCGCAGGCACAGTTTGCCACAGCAGGATAAAACATGGCTTTGAGTTCACAACAAAAACGCTATTTACGAGGCCTGACCCACGCCATGCAACCCGTGGTCACGGTTGCAGACAAAGGCTTGAGCGACACAGTGCTGGCCGAAATCGAAGGCACCCTGAAACATCATGAATTGATCAAGGTCAAGATGCGTGCTGAGCGCGACGTGCGTAAACACTGGATAGAAGAAATCGTTAAATTATGCAAAGCAGAACAGGTACAGGTTATTGGCCAGGTGGCCTGTTTTTATCGACGCAATCCCAAAAAGCCTGTGATTACCTTGCCGGGCGAAAAGAGCGCCCAGTCTGCGTGATTGGGCCAGACTGATGGATCTCAGTTTTCAGGCACCGGGTGCGCATCACTTCATCCGCTCAATCACCGAGCAAGGCATTTGCATCGCAGAAAACTGCTATACCCAATCGCTGTTGCTGGCAG
>JBBKVS010000231.1:0-2747 GCA_037968555.1 Lysobacterales bacterium
AATCTGCCAACGTATTCTTTCACTGCCCACCGACTCGTCAACAGCACTCGCTTAGAATTTGCTGACACGGCTTGTGCTGCGTAACGTAAAATAGGTCCAAATATTCCCGGCTGAAATAATGCGATGCCGCGAACCGTGCCAGACTGATTGTTTTTGGAGACCCGATCGTGACCCATGCCACCGACGCCAACGACGAACAGTTGGCCACTGCCAGCACCAAAAACAGCTATCTGGTGAACCGCGCGGATTTGCCCTTGTCCTGCCCCACCCACGAACAGAAGCTGTGGAACTCGCATCCACGGGTTTATTTACCCATCGAAGAAACCGGCAAAGCCATTTGCCCTTACTGCAGTGCGGACTACGTTCTGATCGACTGACCAGGGCCTGCTAAGCCATGCACATCGTTCAAGCCCTGGTTTCCCTCAATTTGGGTGGCTCAGAGCTGGTTGCCACGGAATTGACAGAAAGCCATCGCCGCCTCGGCCACCGCGTCACTGTGATTGCGGCCCATGGTCCTTTGCAGGAGCGCGTGCGGGCCAGTGGTGCTGAGTTTCTGGAATGGCCCATCGGTAAGAAAAGCCTCACCACGCTGGCTGGCATCGGCAGACTGGCTGAGTGGCTGAAGCAGAATCAGCCGGAAGTGCTGCACGTGCATTCCCGCCTGCCCGCCTGGATCTGTCGCCTGGCCATACACCGCCTGCCGGCTGCGAAACGCCCGGTCTTTATCACCAGCATGCACGGCCATTATTCCGTCAATCGCTACAGTGCCGTGATGGCCTGCGGTGAACGCGTGATCGCGGTTTCCGATCACATCCGCGACTACACCCTGCGCAATTATCCCGGCACCGAGCCCGGGCGAGTAGTGACCGTGCATGGCGGCACCAGCCCGGTGGAGTTTCCCTTTGGCCATAAGCCTGCTGCAGACTGGCTGCAGAACACCTTCAACGAATTTCCAGAATTGCGCGGCAAACGCCTGTTGTGCCTGCCGGGTCGCTTGTCACGATATAAAGGCCACGGTGTGTTTATTGAATTGCTGGCAGCTTTGCGCAAGGAATTTCCCGACATTCATGGACTGGTCATCGGTAATGCCAAAAAGGGCTCGCGTTATCGCAGCGAACTGGAGGGCCTGGCGGAGCGCAGTGGGGTATTGCAACAACTGACCTTCAGCGGTGCGCGTACCGATATGCGCGACTGGCTGGCGGCCTGCGAGATCGTATTCAGCCTCTGCTCCGACCCGCCCGAAGCCTTTGGCCGTACCGTGCCAGAAGCACTGCGCCTCGGTGTTCCGGTCATAGGCTGGAATCACGGTGGCGTGCAGGAAACGCTGGCGGCCATGTTTCCGCAAGGCGCGGTGATTCCGGATGACCCGGTTGATCTGCTGGAAAAAACCCGGCAATTTTTACGCCAACCACCGCTGGTTGCGCCCAGCCAGGCATTTTTGTTGGAGGACTCGATGCAACAAACGCTACAGGTTTATCAATCCCTGTTAGCCAGCCCCCAGGGAGAGACCCAGGCATGAAGCTATTGGCCCGCAGACTGCAAATGGAGTGGCCCAGCTGGCTGGCCGTGGCTTTTATCGCCCTGTTGCCCTTTGGCAGGCTGGCTGAAATTCCCTTGTCCCTGTTCGCGCTGGCACTGCCTTTTGTGCTTCGTTCCGCGGCCCACCGCGTGCGTCTGCGTGTGGTTCTGCCTTTTCTGCTGGTCCTGTTCCTGTGTTTCTGGATACCGATGATACTGTCCAGTATCGACTCAATGGCGCCGCAAAAGAGCTGGTCCCAAAGTCTGGCAGCCCTGCGCTTCCTGGCCGCCGCCTGCTCCATGGCGGTATTGCTCAGTACGCCTTCGGCGCGCTGGCGGGTGTTGCGCTGGACCGCTTTCCTGCTGTTGTTCTGGGCCATTGATGGTTTTGTGCAACTGCTGCTGGGTACGGACCTGTTTGGTGTGGCCATGCACCCGGATCGGCTCAATGCCATGTTCATCCAGAAGTACCAGTTCTATGGCCCTACGCTGGCCATGCTGTCGCCCTTGTTGCTGGAGTACGCCCGCCGCGAATGGGCGCCCTGGGCCTGGGCCGTTTCCTTCACCCTGGTGCTCGGAGCCGTGCTGATTTCGGGAATGCGGGCTGGCTGGCTGAGCATGGCGGTGGTGTTGCTGACTTATCTGCTGCTGATGTTCCAGCGCGAGAATCGCGAGTTGCGCCGCACCATGCTGTCGATACCGCTGCTGGCGGTGCTGATCCTGTCCTTCAGCTATTACGCCTCGCCCCTGTTCCAGCTGCGCCTGGAAAGCACCCGCAGCGCCTACCTGGCAAAAAGTGATGAGCAGGTCCACACAAGACTGGACCAGGTCGCGCTGGATGATGCCACCAGTAACCGTTTGCCCATCTTCACCACCGCCTGGAGCATGTATTTGCACCACCCCATCAATGGCGTGGGTGTGCGCGCTTTTCCCGTGGCTTACATGGTTTACGCGGCTGAAGATGACATCCACATTGCCAAAGCGGGCGGCAAGTCCGGCGCCACGCATGCCCACAACGTGGTTTTGGAAGTGATGGCGGATACCGGAACTTTGGGCCTGATTGGCTTGTTGTTAGGCGTGGGGCTGGCATGGCGTTACTGGCTGCAGGGCTCACCCACCCAGCGGCAGGACAGCTTCCCCTTCCTGCTGGCCGTGGTGCTGATCCTGTTTCCTTTCAATTCGCACTTTGCCATTTACGGCACCTACACCTCATCCCTGCTGTGGTTTCT
>JBBKVS010000232.1:0-6038 GCA_037968555.1 Lysobacterales bacterium
CCCAACAGTCACTTCTACTCGGATACCGCCCTGGAGTGCCGTTTCCTGCAGGAATTACAGGAAGCCACACCCGATGATAAGCCGCGCTGGAATTTTGAAGGCTGGGCCATGTCCGTAGTATCAAGAGCAGCCAACGATCAACAGCCTTGCCCGGAAAACGCTCAAGCGGTTTATCGTGCTTACAACAATGGTTATGCCTTGGGTAAGGACAGCAATCACCGCTATGTCACCAATCCGGCGCTGCTGACAGATATGCAGTTGGAGGGCTGGATTGATGAGGGCATCGTTTTTTGCTCGCCGCTTGAATAAGCCGTTGGCTGAAAATTCTGCGCATCAGGCGTAAACTGAAAAAATGAAAATACGAGCCATTATTCATGAAGCTGAAGAAGGTGGTTTTTGGGCCGAAGTACCCAGCATTCCTGGCTGCGCTACTGAAGGCGATACCATGGAAGAGTTAATCCGCAATCTCCAGGATGCTGTTGAAGGTTGCCTGTCCATTGAAATTTCCGCCCCATTTCCAGACGATCAAGCCCGGGAAGTTGAAATTGCGGTATGAAATCAGTCTCTGGCAAGCACCTCTCTAGCTTGTTGGAGCGTCGCGGTTGGTCGTTGCAGCGAATTACCGGAAGTCACCACATCTATACCAAAACTGGGAGTGAAGTGCGCATTACAGTTCCTGTTCACGGGAATAAAACACTAAAAATCGGACTTCAACGTCATCTCATGAAGCTGGCTGGTATCAAGGATTCCGATCTTTAGAATTTTTTTACAGCCGCTAAGCTTTATCAGATGACGATTGATTAATTGATCAGTCAATAGTATTTGGCAGCTCATTTTTTGATTGACCTTATGGCTATCAGGTGATTCGTCCCAGAATTGATTCACCCCTTCTCCGTGCCCTTTCGGGCAGTCTTCAACATTGCCTTGGTGGGGTTCATTGAACTACAGTAAATTTCATCGGCAAGTCGCAAGTGCTGACCCTGGTGCCTATCGGCAGCTTTGAAGAAAAGGCCCAGTTGAAAAAGTACGTCGATGCAATCATCACCGAGTTTTCCGAGGAAATCATAAATGGACAAGAAACTGTTCAAGGAACTGGAAGGCAATCTCAAGGAAGCAGTAAACGTTGCCAGGGGAAAATTGCCACCGAAAGCAGCTTTTGTTGTGTTGAGTCCGTCTGATATCAAAGCCATCCGAGCCGGTACAAGAATGTCACAGACCGAATTTGCTTACGCGTTTCAGCTGAAACTTGAAACGATCAAAGGCTGGGAGCAGGGCAAACGCAGGCCTGATGTGGCGTCTACGAATTACTTGCGCGTTATTGAGGCTGATCCTGAATTTGTGCAACAAACGCTGGCTGCGTGACGACACTGCAGCAGGTTGGGCTTTTCGCCCGAGACAGTTGCTGCTTTCGCACTTGAGCTGCTCAGATTAACCAAACCCCGGCCCAAGCCCGAGTTTCTTCCCACAAAAGGCCGGGGCTTGATTTTCTGCCGACCAAGCCTCACCTCTGCTGCAGCAGAAAGGAATTCCCGGCATGGCAAAACGCGATTACTACGAAGTCCTCGGCGTAAAAAAGGACGTGGGCGAAGCGGAGCTGAAAAAGGCTTTCCGCCGCCTGGCTATGAAATATCATCCGGATCGCAATCCGGATGATTCGGCCCTGGACCAATTCAAGGAAGTCAAGGAAGCCTACGAAGTCATCAAGGACCCGGACAAGCGGGCCGCTTATGACCGCCACGGTCATGCTGGTGTGCAGCATGGGCCCGGACAAAGTGGTTTCCAGGGTGATGTAGGCGATATTTTTGGTGATATCTTCGGCGACATATTCGGCGGCGGACGTCGTGCCCAGCAGCAACGGGCCCGGGGTGCAGACTTGCGTTTTGCCATGGATCTGGAACTGGAAGAAGCGGTGCGCGGCATCTCGCGTGATATCCGTGTGCCCACATTGGGTTCCTGCAAAACCTGCAGTGGCAGCGGCGCCAAAGACGGCAAGAAAGAAAAATGCACAACCTGCGGCGGCCACGGACAGGTGCGCATGCAACAGGGCATATTCTCGGTCCAGCAGGCTTGCCCCACTTGCCAGGGTGCCGGCGAACGCATCAGCAACCCCTGCGGAACCTGCAATGGCCAGGGCCGGGTACGCGAAACGCGCACACTGTCGGTAAAAATTCCGGCCGGAGTGGATACCGGCGATCGCATACGGTTGACCGGTGAAGGCGAAGCCGGGCGCAGCGGCGCAGGAAACGGCGATCTGTATGTTGAAGTGCGGGTTGCCCCGCATCGCATATTCGAACGCGACGGCGATGAGTTGTACTGCGAAGTACCTATTCCCTTTACCACTGCCGCTTTGGGAGGAGAGTTGGAAATTCCTACCTTGGCTGGCCAGGTTAAACTGAAAATTCCTGCTGAAACCCAGACCGGGCGCGTATTCCGGCTCAAGGGCAAGGGCGTGAAATCGGTCCGCAGTCGCTCGCAAGGCGACCTGATGTGTCGGGTGACGGTGGAAACACCGGTCAAGCTCAACCGCAAGCAAAAAGACCTGCTGCGTGAGTTCAGCGAATCTAGCCCGGAAGGCGATGACCAAAACAACCCCCGCACCGAATCCTGGCTGAACAATGTGCGGGAATTTTTTGAGCGTATGACTTCGTGAGGCTGGCCAGTCTGATTTTTGCAATTAGCTGCTGTAGTGGCCTGAACTCATGATGCGCATTGCATTGTTCGGTGCCGGTCGCATGGCGGCATCTTTCGCCGAGTTGGTGCAGAGTCTTGAAGACGTTGAAATCTGTGCGGTGGTTTCCCTGACTGCGCCGGATTGGATTGGCACCATCACCTATTTTGAAAATATTGAGCAGTTACAGCAGTTGGAAGAATTGCCCAATCTGCTGCTTGATTTTTCCTTGCCGGATGGAACCGCAATGGCAGCTGAGTGGTGTGGTCAGCAGCGGGTGCCCTTGCTCAGCGGCGTTACCGGTCTGGAGCAGCAGCACCGTCAGGCGCTGGATCAAGCGGCTCTGACAACGCCGGTGATGTGGTCGCCCAATCTCAGCCTGGGTGTCAACCTGTTGGCCAGCCTGCTGAAACAAACCACTGCGGCATTGCCTGCCGATACACTCATTCACGTCAGCGATGTACACCATCAGCATAAAAAAGATGCACCTTCCGGCACTGCCCTGATGCTGGGCGAAGTGATTGCCGCCGCCCGATCAGAGGGGCGACAGCCTGAATACTCGTCCGTGCGCGAAGGAGAAGTCATAGGCCAGCATGAAATTACACTGGAATGGGCTGGAGAGCGCATCAGCCTGGCACACGAGGCGCTGGATCGCAGTGTTTTTGCCCGCGGGGCTTTATCTGCTGCCCGTTGGCTGGTGGGGCAAGCGGCTGGCCGCTACACAGCTGACGACTGGCTAACGGGGCTGTAGCTGCAATTGCAGTTCTGTTGGCGCGATATGAGCGTGCATTGCGTAAATCCGTGGAAATAAGGAACAAGTGGTTAGACAGGGCGAGCCTGCTCCGTTAAAATCTGGGCGCTTAGAGTCCACATCAACGCTTACGCCACCACGCGTCTTACGTTGAAGACCAGCAAAACGATTTTTCTAAGCGGGAAATGCCTCAAAAGCTTTCCCGTTTTTTATGTCCGGAGATCAGAACGTGACAGAGTTGGCAGTACTTGCGTTACAGGACGGCACTGTGTTCCGTGGCCGCTCCATTGGCGCGAATGGACAGTCCTCGGGTGAAGTCGTTTTCAACACCGCTATGACGGGCTACCAGGAAATACTTTCCGACCCTTCCTATTCACGCCAACTGGTCACCTTGACCTACCCCCACATTGGTAATACCGGCTGCAATCCAGAGGATGATGAATCCGACGGCGTCAAGGCAGCCGGGCTGATCCTGCGCGATTATCCCTTGCTGGCCAGCAGCTGGCGCATGCAGGAAACCCTGGCTGAATATTTGCAGCGCCAGGGCATAGTCGCCATCGCTGATATCGATACCCGCAAATTAACGCGCATTCTGCGTGAACAGGGTGCCCAGGGTGGTGCCATCGTTTGTGGGCCGGCTGCTACAGCCGAGGCGGCACTGGAACTGGCCCAGGCATTTCCGGGCATGATCGGCCTGGATCTGGCCAAAGAGGTCAGCTGCCGCGAGCCCTATGAATGGCAGCAGGGCACATGGGATCTGGACAAACAGCAATGGGGTAGCAGTGCTGGCACATACCACGTGGTGGCTTATGATTTCGGCGTCAAGCGCAATATCCTGCGCATGCTGGCCGATCGGGGATGCCGGGTAACCGTGGTTCCGGCTACCACGCCAGCGAGTAAAGTATTGGCGATGCAGCCTGATGGTGTGTTTCTTTCCAATGGCCCGGGCGATCCGGAGCCTTGTGACTACGCCATCGCAGCCATACAGGCTTTATTGAAATCCGGCCTGCCGATGTTTGGTATTTGCCTGGGCCACCAGTTGTTGGGCCTGGCGCTGGGCGCGCGCACGATCAAAATGAAATTCGGCCACCACGGTGCCAACCACCCGGTGCAGGATCTGGCCACTGGCAAAGTGATGATCACCAGCCAGAATCATGGCTTCGCCGTGGATGAAGACAGTTTGCCGCAACAGGTGGAGGCCACGCACCGCTCCTTGTTTGATCACACCTTGCAGGGCATAAGATTGAAGGATGCACCGGTTTTCAGTTTTCAGGGTCATCCGGAAGCCAGCCCGGGTCCGCAGGATATCGCCGGACTGTTTGACCAGTTCATCGCCTTGATTCAACAGTCCGCTGGGCAGGAAGTAGCGCAAGACCATGTTTCGCGGGTAAGGGAAGTACGCTGATGCCAAAACGTACTGACATTAAAAGCATATTGATCATAGGCGCCGGCCCCATTGTCATCGGCCAGGCCTGCGAATTCGACTACTCCGGAGCCCAGGCCTGCAAGGCGCTGCGCGAAGAGGGTTACCGGGTCATTCTGGTCAACTCCAATCCCGCTACCATCATGACCGACCCGGACATGGCGGATGCCATCTACATCGAACCCATCGAATGGCGCACCGTGGCGCATATCATTGCGCGCGAGAAACCCGACGCCCTGCTGCCCACCATGGGTGGCCAGACCGCACTGAACTGTGCATTGGACCTGGCCAGGGAAGGCGTACTGGAAAAACACGGCGTGGAAATGATCGGTGCTTCGCGCGATGCCATCGACATGGCGGAAGACCGTGAACGCTTTCGCGATGCCATGCTGGAAATCGGCCTCAATGTGCCCCCAGCCGCCATCGCCCACAGCCTCGAAGAAGCCTTGCAGAAGCAAGGCCGCATCGGTTTTCCCACCATCATCCGGCCGTCTTTCACCATGGGTGGATCGGGTGGAGGCATAGCCTACAACCGCGAAGAGTTTGAAGAAATCGTCGCGCGCGGCATCGAGCTGTCACCCACCAATGAGGTCTTGCTGGAAGTTTCTGTGCTGGGCTGGAAAGAGTTTGAAATGGAGGTGGTGCGTGATTGCAAGGATAACTGCATCATCATCTGTGCCATCGAAAACTTTGACCCTATGGGCATACACACCGGCGACTCCATCACGGTGGCGCCCGCCCAGACCCTTACCGATAAGGAATACCAGCAGCTGCGCAATGCTTCCATCGCCGTATTACGCAAGATTGGTGTGGATACCGGTGGTTCCAATGTGCAGTTCGCCATCAACCCGGCCGATGGCCAGATGGTGGTGATTGAAATGAACCCGCGGGTGTCGCGCTCTTCAGCGCTGGCTTCCAAAGCTACGGGTTTTCCGATAGCCAAGGTCGCGGCCAAGCTGGCAGTGGGTTATACGCTGGATGAGTTGCGCAATGAAATCACCGGCGGCGCCACACCGGCTTCCTTCGAGCCGTCCATCGATTACGTAGTCACCAAGATTCCGCGTTTTGCTTTTGAGAAATTCCCGGCAGCCAATCCACGCCTGACCACGCAGATGAAGTCGGTGGGTGAGGCCATGGCCATAGGTCGCAGCTTCCAGGAGTCCTTGCAGAAGGCCCTGCGCAGCCTGGAAACGGAT
>JBBKVS010000233.1:0-9871 GCA_037968555.1 Lysobacterales bacterium
ATCGCATGGGTGGTGAAATTCACTGCATAGAAATTATATCCCGCGACTAAATCCTACACATATACACAGGAATTTCCTCTTTACATTTGATATATACTTAGTAGTATATACCTTCGTGAAAGGTGGAAAATCCATGAGCAAGCGAGCCAAAATATTTATGAATGGGCGCAGCCAGGCAGTCCGGCTACCCAAGGAATTTCGTTTCGAAAGTGAAGAAGTGTTTGTGCGTAAGGCCGGGGATAGCGTGATTTTGTCTGAAGCTTATCCCGGCTGGGACGCCTTTTTTGATGAGCCCACGGCGTTTGATGAAGACTTTTTGTCTGAAAGAGGCGATGTGCCGGCGCAAGAACGAGTCGACATCTGATGTATATGCTGGATACCAATATGTGTATCTATGTTTTGAAAAACCGTTCAGATCGCTTGCGGCATAAATTCAAAGTGATGAAAGGTCTATGCATCTCAGCTGTTAGCTATGCGGAATTGTGTTTCGGTATTGAATATGGAGTGCCCTCACAGAAGTCGGTTCGGTGGCAACAGTTGGAGTCTTTCACCCGATTGTTGCTGATTGAACCTCTGGATGAGGCGGTGGGACGCACGTATGGGCGCTTGCGGGCTGAATTGCAATCCAGTGGAAAAATCATCGGAAACAATGATCTGTTCATTGCCGCCCATGCTCAAAGCCTGGGCGCGGTTTTGGTTACCAACAATGAACGTGAGTTTGCCAGGGTGCCGGATTTGTCGGTGGAGAATTGGTTATAGGCTTGTTTGAGGGGCTCAATCGCTCGCAAGCGAGCTCCTACAACAGGGGATTTTTACAACAATTCGTTGATTTTGGCGGCGCAGATAAAATCATTCTCACTCAACCCATCAATCGCATGGGTGGTGAAATTCACCACGCAATAGTTGTAGCCCGCCGAAAAATCCGGATGGTGGTTTTCTGCATTCACCACCCAGGCCATGGCATTGATGAATGCCACTGTTTTGTAAAACCCCTTGAACTCAAAGCGGCGGGTGATCATCTTGCCGTCTTCGCTTAGTTTCCAGCCTTCTACCTGCTTGAGCAGGGTTTCAGCCTGTTCGCGTGTCATGGGGTCAACGCCGCCTTCGCAGGGTTTGCAGTGGGCTTCGGTCAGGTCGCAGAAGGTGGTCATTTTGGTTCTCCAATGGCTGATAGTGTGTTTTCAGGGTTTGAATTGCTGCAATTGCAGTTCTTTCAGGGTCTTGAAATGCTTTATGTTACTGCTGACCAGGGTCAGGTTGTTTTCAACTGCTGTTGCAGCGATCAGGGCGTCTCCGGCGCGCATGCCGGACGAAATACCAAATTCTTCTACATAAATCAGCGCCCGGTGACCCGCGTTCTCGGTTAGTGGCAGTACCGAAAAACCGAGGTCGCGAATGTAGGAGCTCACGTATCGCTGCTGCTCCTTGTTGCGGGCACCCTGCAACAACTCCATGTAACTGAATATACACAAATGCCTGTCAGTTGATTGGTCGACCAACCTGGCGGCCTTTGCATTGCCTCGCTGCACCCAGATCAGGATGTCTGTATCAAACATCATGTCGGCGTTTTCTCAACTGCTCCAGTTCTTCCAGTACGCTGGTCTCTGCATCTCGATACATCCCGAAAAAGGGGTGTTTGCTGGTGCTGACCAAAGAACCCTCTGAAACGGGCTTTATGACTCCTTTGACTTTGCCGTGATAAAGCACGGTCACTGATTCATTACGCTCCAGCGCTTTTAATACCTCGGAGGTTTTGTAACGTAAATCCACGATGGATGCCTTCATGTGCTTACCTGCAACGTTTTAGAAATGTCTATCGTTGAAAGACATTATAGCTGATCTGCAGGTGAATGTTTTCATTTGGTCCAAACCGATGTCAAGGGAAATTCTATGCTGCATGTGCATTCAACCCTGTAGGTTATTACCGGATTTTCTGCAGGAAAATGTTGGTTTATTTTGATGCCTGGATGTTGATCCCGGATCAACGCTTCCACTCCTGCTCACGCGCCTTACCTTCGTTCTTGTAGGCACTTGCTACGCGCTGTTCGGGATGACTCAAAGAGCTTGTGCTTCTTCATTTTGTTTCGATGTAGGAGGTCGCTTGCGGCCGAGCTGGTTGCTTGATCGTTCTCGTGCATCCTGCAATACACGATCTAAGTTCATCCCTGCACTAAAGGGCGCTCCTACAACAAATCGTCAAGCTGCCTTGGGCGGAAAAGTAGGTGCATGCATACCCAGCTTACGGGCTTCAGCTACCAGTTTCAGCAAGTCCTGCTGCGCCAGGTCGAATAGTTGGTCAAAGCTGTCCAGCACAAAATACACGGTCTGGAAGATGTCGATGCGGTAAGGCGTACGCAAAGCGTCTATCGGATCAAACGGCTTGCGTTGCGGTACATCGCTTTCAATGGCGTACACCAATTCACCGGGTGACGACATGATGCCAGATCCGTAAGCGCGTATGCCCTCAGAAGTATTCACCAGCCCGAACTCAACGGTAAACCAGAACAAACGTGCCAGCATTGAATGGTCTTTGGGATCAGCCCGGAGCCCGGCTTTTCCATAGGCTTCGATAAAAGCGCCAAAGCGATGATCGGTCAACACGGGGGTATGGCCAAACACTTCGTGAAAAATATCCGGTTCCTGCAAGTAATCAAACTCCGCTCGCGAACGTATAAACGTGGCTACCGGAAATTTCCGGTTGGCGAGTAAATCAAAAAACTGGGTAAAGGGAATCAGGGCAGGGACGGGCCATACGTTCCAGCCAGTACAGGGCTCAAGGATTTTGTTCAGTTCCGGTAACTGCGGTACACGCTCCATGGGCAGTTGCATTTTGTCCAGCGCGCGTACCCACGGTGCGCAAGCGCGGCCCGGGAGCATGGGTAACTGGCGCGCAATCAAGTCACGCCAAACCTCGTCTTCTTCGGTTGTGTACTCAATGTATCCCGCCTCGTTGGGAAGCTTGGCGGCGTACTTACTGGATTTGCTCATGAGTCGTTCCCGAAATAAATGTTTCAAGCTATTGCTTTTGACGAACAGTTTATATCAATATAGCGAAAAGAACGTTTCGTTATTTGCTTTTAACTAACCAAAGGTGATATAAACATTTCGTCAAAAGGAGTTTGACGAAACAAATATTTCGATGGACAGAACAGATTTTCGCATCCTTGCGGAGTTGCAGGCCGATGGCAAGCTCTCCAGCCAGGCTCTCGCGGAGAAGGTTGGGTTGTCCACGGCGCCTTGTTGGCGTCGCGTTCGAAGACTGGAGGAAGACCGGGTTATTTCTACCACAGTAGCGATACTGGACCCGGAGAAACTTGGGCTGGATGTCATCGCGGTTGCCGCGGTGTCGTTAGAGGACCACCACCCTGCATCTATCAGGGAATTCGACGAAATGGTCTCCAATCGGCCCGAGATTCTGGAATGTTATGCCATGAGCGGACAGTACGATTACCACTTAAAGGTAGCGTGCAGGAGCATCAAGGCGTATGAGAAGTTGCTGCGCGAGCACATTATGCCGTGCAGGGCCGTGAGGCACGTCAACACGAGTTTCGTGTTGCGTAAGAATAAATACACTACCGCGTTACCGTTGGAAGATTGAGGGCAAGAGCTGGAGTTGGAGAGGACACCAGTTTCAATGCAACGGAAATGCAGGTGGCGACCAGGGAAGGTCATTGAATAAAAGGATGACCTGACGATGTGGCATTGAAAGCGCGACCAGGATGGTCGCTGCATTCACCAGGGATGGTTTTTTGGAGTGATGTAGCCAGGAAGGCTACGAGTTATCGAGCCATGGATGGTTCCTGTTCAAGGGGATTGAACGGGTCCTAGATGGGCCTATACCGCAACCAGGGACGGTTGTATTCGGTGAATTGGGTGGCGAGTGTCCAGGAAGGACCATGGTGCCAGGGAAGGCGGCGCCTTCGTCACCCGCATTAATAAGAACCGGTCATCATCGATCGGATGTTGTACCAACGAGACGGCCAGGGAGCTGCTACCCTGGTTTTCTAAATCAATAACCGGGGCTGGTCCCCGGTTTTTTTTGTCTGAAATAAAGCGGTCAGATAAAGAGAATCAGTCGGGGATAGCGTTTTCAAACAAATGTCGGTGCTCTTCGGGTAGTCGGTCATACTCAGCCTGACTGATTTCAATGGGCCTTTGCTGACGGGATTCGTAGTTTTTTCGATCCTGAAACCAACGACGGCTGTAAACCAAATAGAGAATGGGTCGGGGTTGATCCGTGTTATTTGCGGTTCCGGCATGCCGCAAGCGAAAATCCATAAAATAACTGTCACCCATTTTCGGCCAGGGCATAACTGCTCCTTCAGCCTGTAGCAACTGATCTTTGCTCAATTGATTTTCCACCGAACGATTGCGAAAGCGGTGTGAGCCTTCCCATAAAGCCGTGGTGCCTGTTTCTGGCGTCAGATCTGCCAGAGGAATTACCACATGCAGAGCGAAAGGCGGCAAAAATGAATTCAAGCCACCCGCTTCTTCAAACAAACTAGGATGGTCGCGATGCACGTGTTGCATGGCAGCGCCTGGATATGCGCAGACCACGCCAACACTTTGCAGGATGCAATCTTTGCCCATCAGGCTTTCCAGCACTGGCATGATGCGCGGCGCGGCATAAACATCTGGATCAGCAAAAGCGCCTTCCACCCGGACAGTAAACATATAGCGCTTGTCACCTACGTGCAGGCATTTGCTATGCACTTCACTCAAGTCCTGATTGGCATAATCATTCAGGAACTGCTCGCGCATGGCGATGACTTTCTCCCGAGCCAGGCTGTTTTGCAGCCATAAACAACCCTGCACACGGAATTGGTGAGCAGCGGTAAAATACTGGCCGGGAAGGGCGGGGTCATCCAGCTTGTCGGGGTACGTGATGTGGGCTTGCAAGTTTGTTCTTCTCAATAATTAATGAAACAGGGTAAATCGCCGGTTCGTAAGTCCCTGGCAATTCTAACGGGCTTCGCTATGATGTTCACGCATTCAAAACTGTAGTGGAAGATCACTGGCCATGGTAATTAACCGACGATTCGAAATTCTGCCCGATGTCATTTCCACTGAAGCGCAGCTGGAGGAAACGCTGTTGATGAATACACGCACTTTGGCTTATTTCGGCCTGGATCCATTGGGTAGCAAATTCTGGCGTGCCATGCAGCAAACCAATCAAGCTGATGAAGTGATTCGGCAGGTGGCCGGGGAAACCGGGAAATCCGCCTGGGAGCTGGAGCCCGTGTTGCAAGCCATAATGACTGGCATGGAACGTTCTGGATTGCTGGGCATTGAGGACAATCAACGCAATTGAGCAGGCTGGCCATGGAGAATCAGTGCCCCGGGAGACTGTTTTTCCGGGTTTTATTGGGTATTCCCCCATTGAGGCCGTAAGGCCTCGAAAATCAGGCGTTTATTGGTTGACAATTGTCTGCCCCAAAAGGATAATTCGCAGCCCTTGCAATCCGGCTTTGCTGCTTGCAGGGAAAGAAATGAAGTGCGCCCGTAGCTCAGTTGGATAGAGTACCTGGCTACGAACCAGGGGGTCGGAGGTTCGAATCCTTCCGGGCGCGCCACATTTTTCGACTCTCAAATGCAGGATTGGTCGATAAACAGCGCCACCGGCGCTTTTATTCTTTCTGCAAACGGGTAGTCGAGAGTTATACGGTTTGCTGCAGTAAGGCGAACTTCTTACAATTGTACGGTTCTGAAATCATTCGGGGTGTAGCGCAGCCTGGTAGCGCAACTGCTTTGGGAGCAGTGGGTCGGGAGTTCGAATCTCTCCACCCCGACCATTTCGGAAACCTGTATCGTGAGAACAGCGCTGCGCCCGTAGCTCAGCCGGATAGAGCACCGGCCTTCTAAGCCGGGGGTTGCAGGTTCGAGTCCTGCCGGGCGCGCCATTTATCTGGCCATGCCAGGAATCGATAGAATTGCTGACTCTGGGCTCATCTGGGATGGGTTCTGTGTCATTTAAGGCTTAGAATAGCCTTAACAAAAGCTAGGATTTTAACGCTGGTGGGCGTAGCTCAGTTGGTAGAGCTCTGGATTGTGATTCCAGCGGTCGTGGGTTCGAGCCCCATCGTCCACCCCAAATTTCACCATGGGCCTTGAGGCCGACGGTATGGATTTAGCGGGCCATTAGCTCAATTGGTAGAGCAGTAGACTCTTAATCTATTGGTTCTAGGTTCGAGTCCTAGATGGCCCACCAGTTTCAAACTTGACGCAGGCGGATAATCAGCGAAAGTGGCGGAATTGGTAGACGCGCTGGATTTAGGTTCCAGTGGGGGAACCCGTGGGAGTTCGAGTCTCCCCTTTCGCACCATATTGAGATGAGAGGCCGCGTAAAGTGGAAATTCCCTTCAAAGACAGCATCAAACCGGATAATTTATGCAAGTTTCTGTAGAAAATACTGGCGGACTTGAGCGCCGTGTCACTGTTCAAATTCCCGCATCTGAGATTCAGCAAAAGGTCGATAGCCGACTGCAGGAGCTGAGCAAGCAGGTCAAAATCAAAGGCTTTCGGCCAGGCCGTGTGCCAATGAGCGTCGTGCGCCAGCGCTATGGCAAACAAGTCAGGGCTGAAATCGCTAACGAAGCCATGCAAGCCAGTCTGCAACAAGCCATCCGTGATGAAAATCTGCGTCCGGCATCCATGCCCCAGGTGGATCAGTTGCCAGATGATATTTCGCAGGGTGACCTGACATTCAGCGCTTTGTTGGAAATCTACCCGGAAGTGGGAACGGTCGATGTATCCAATCTGGCTGTGGAGCAGCTTCAGGCAGAAGTAGCAGAAGAAGATATAGACGATATGCTCAATACCCTGCGCGATCAGCGCCGTGAGTGGCTGGAAGTCGATCGCACACCGCAGAAAGACGATCAGGTGTTGTTTGATTATGTGGGTCACACCGATGAGGGCAGGGTGCCTGAGAACGGTCACCAGAAGCTGGCTATTGCCATGGGTGTTTCCGGTTTTGATAGCCTGGAAGCGGCCCTGGCTACCCTGAAAGCGGGCGATGAGTCCGAAGCCGAACTGGAATTTCCCGACAATTTCCGCGAGCCAGCATTGGCAGGCAAAAAAGCCCGGGTTGAGTTGAAAGTGACCAAGGTCTCGGCAGCCCAGTTACCGGAAGTTGATGAAGAGTTCATCAAGAGTTTCGGCATAGAGGACGGCAATATTGAAACATTGCGCAAAGAAATTCGCAGCAATCTCGAGCGGGAACTGAAACAGGCCAGCAACTCCTTGCTGAAGGTTCAAATCACCGAAAAGTTGATGGGCTTGATGCCGGATCTGGAAGTGCCTGAAGGCCTGATTCGTCAGGAAGCCACCAGCCTGGCGGCACGAGTCGCTTCACAGGCAGGGCGTGAGCCGGCCCCCGAAGATGCTGCTGCGTTCATGGGCAAAGCGGGCGACCGCGTGCGGGCAGGATTGTTGATGGGCGAAATCTCGCGCCAGAACAACATCCGCATTGACCAGGCACGGGTGCGCAGTGCTATCGAAACCATTGCGCAGACTTATGAGGATCCCAACGAGGTCATTCAGCTGTATTACAGCAATCCACAGCTGACTGCGCAGGTTGAAAACATAGTGCTGGAAGAACAAGTAGTTGACTGGGTGCTGGAACACGCTAAAGTGTCGCCAAAGGAGATGAAGTTCAAAGATGTGATCTCCGGAGCAACGGCAGCATCACGCTAGGTGTTGGCGAGATTGAACAGCAGTTGGATTTGCAAGGAAATGTTACCCAGCCGGGTCACAGGATAGGGTTGCAGGGCAGAGTCAAATGATGAAGGAGCAAATGGAAACCAAGGCACTCAATCTGGTACCGATGGTCGTAGAGCAGACTTCGCGCGGCGAGCGGGCTTATGACATCTACTCCCGTCTCCTCAAAGAACGGATTATTTTCGTCGTCGGTGGCATTGAAGATCACATGGCCAATCTGGTCGTGGCCCAATTGCTGTTTCTGGAATCAGAAAATCCCGACAAAGACATCAATCTCTACATCAACAGCCCCGGCGGGGTGGTGACTGCAGGCATGGCGATCTACGATTGCATGCAATTTGTCCGTTGCGATGTCAGCACCATGTGCGTGGGTCAGGCAGCCAGTATGGGTGCCTTGTTGCTGGCAGCGGGGACTAATGGCAAGCGCTTTTGTCTGCCTCATTCTCGAATCATGATCCATCAGCCGCTGGGCGGTTATCAGGGTCAGGCCACTGATATTGATATTCACGCTCGAGAAATTCTCAAAACACGCGGACAACTGAATGAGATTCTGGCCAAACACAGTGGCCAAAAAGTCGACAAAATTGCTGTCGATACCGAGAGGGATAATTTCATGGGCGCCGAACAGGCCAAGGCTTATGGACTGATCGACCAGGTTTTATCTACCAGAGCAGTCGACGCGCAGAGCAAAAAAAGTTAATATTTTCACTGCGATATTCTTCTTTCTGGTGAAAGAGTATTAATATAGAACAATGACTGATCTCGAACGCAAAGGCACCGACGGTAAAATTCTCTATTGCTCATTCTGTGGCAAGAGCCAGCATGAGGTGCGGAAACTGATTGCCGGCCCCAGTGTTTACATTTGTGATGAATGCGTCGAGCTTTGCAACGACATCATCCGCGAAGAGCTGGAAGACAGCAGCAGTAAAGATCGCGAGCAGTTGCCCAACCCACACAGCATCCACGCTTTTCTCGATGAATTTGTTATCGGCCAGGAGCATGCCAAGAAAGTGCTGTCGGTGGCGGTTTACAACCACTACAAGCGACTGGAATCCAAGGCACGTGACAATGAAGTTGAGCTCAGCAAAAGCAATATTTTGCTGATAGGGCCTACCGGTTCAGGCAAGACGCTGCTGGCGGAGACTCTGGCGCGCATGCTGAATGTGCCATTTACCATAGCCGACGCCACCACACTGACTGAAGCCGGTTACGTGGGTGAAGATGTAGAGAACATCATCCAGAAACTGTTGCAGAAATGTGACTACGATGTTGAAAAAGCCCAGACCGGCATTGTCTACATCGATGAAATTGACAAGGTTTCACGCAAAGCAGAGAACCCTTCAATCACCCGCGATGTTTCCGGTGAAGGCGTGCAGCAGGCTTTGTTGAAGTTGATCGAGGGCACCATTGCCTCAGTACCGCCGCAAGGCGGTCGCAAACATCCTCAGCAGGAGTTCCTGCAGGTCGATACCGGCCATATCCTGTTTATTTGTGGTGGAGCATTCGCTGGGCTGGAAAAAGTCATACAGGCGCGCTCTGCGTCATCAGGTATAGGTTTTTCAGCGCAGGTTAAAAATCGCGAGAAAATAGAAAACGTCGGCGAACTACTGCTGGATGTTGAGCCGGAAGATTTGGTGAAGTATGGCCTGATTCCCGAATTTGTAGGCCGTTTGCCCGTAGTCGCGACTCTGGAAGAGCTGGACCAGGAAGCCCTGGTTCGCATTCTGGTTGAACCGAAAAATGCTTTGATCAAACAGTACAAACAATTGTTTGCCATGGAAGATGCCGAGTTGGAAATTCGTGACGATGCGCTACAGGCTATTGCGAAGAAGGCCATGGCGCGAAAAACCGGTGCTCGAGGTTTGCGCACCATACTCGAAGGCGTACTGCTGAATAGCATGTACGATCTGCCTTCACTGGAAAACGTCTCCAAAGTAGTAGTTGATGAATCCGTAATTGAGGGTGATGCTGAACCCTACATTCTTTACGAAAATTCTCCCCAGGCCATGCGCGCCGGAGATCGCTCATAGTGACCTGTAACCGCCAAATCAGTAGCGCCTGGCTCGGTTTGGCGGCGCCTGGCTTGGTCTTCATTCAGCCGATAGCTATGGCTATCGGCCTCACTCCAGACCGGTACCAGGCACCACCACTCCTT
>JBBKVS010000234.1:0-3203 GCA_037968555.1 Lysobacterales bacterium
GATCAATTCGGCCGGATCATCGGTACAGCGGGATTCCAGTATGTAGCCCCGCGCTTCCAGTATCCCGTTGGCCATGACCTGTGAGCTGAGCTCGGGCGGCTTTATGACCTTCGCAGAGATGGTGCCCGGTTTTTCTTTGTCTACACTTCTGATCACACATTTCAGAGCATTTTTGCCGGATTTGGCAGCGGGCTCCTGGTTGAAAGTGCAGTACTGGTTGATCTGCAGCGTCGGATCTGAAATGCCTTCCAGTACATACTCAATCCGGTCGCTCCACTCCTGGCAGTGCGTCACTCTTCCTGCGGTGGCTGCTTCCTCCTCAGCCCAGACCAGACTGGTCGCCGCGAGCAAGGTAGTTACCTTCAGAAATTGGCAGAATTTTTTCATGCGCTCATCATACTGTTTTTTCACCCACCTGCGGTCTGAACTTCCTGAATTGAGCGCTGCACCCGGCACCGTGGCGGAATGGTCCAGGCTTCTACCAATCCAGCCGCAGGGTCCGCTGCACGTGCTGTTGCAGAGTGACCGGGATTTCCAGTTCATTGGCTGACTGCTGCCAGCCGGAAAAGGCCTGCAGCACTTCTTCCAGGATCAGTTTCTCACGACCACGCGGCAAGCCCACATACTCCGCCATATGCTTCAGATCCTGCTTGTCGAAACCATGGGTTTTGCCGTTGAGGCTAAGCTGATGATGGCGGGTGAACTCACTGCCTTCGGAATGGCATAAATCGTAGGCTGGGGAGATGCTCCACTGACCTCGCCGATCCATCAGGAAAGCGAAATTCTTCACGTGATCGTCCTGGTTGCAGCCCACCAGGTTGAATACCATGCGGCGGAATTGCTGCTCCATATCGGGCAGGCTGATGGACAGTTGCTTCATGCTCATAAACAGCTGCTCGTAGGAATAAGCACCGCTTTGCCAGTAATCAAAATGCGCCAATGCAGCCAGGGTCTGCACAAAATACTTCTCGCCATCCGGGCCACGGTCGAAGCGGCGCGTCATGAAATGATGGCGGCCATTCTCAGCGATCAGGCGGCATTCCATCATGTTGATGCCGCATTGCTGCGCCACCTGGTAGTAGGAGTATTCCAACAGGCCATAACCGGCCGGATCGGCCACGCCCCAGTCGCCGCTGAGCGCCACACCATCAAACTTGATCAGCCAGTGCTCAAAGCCGGGTGGCAGTTCCAGCTGGCCGGAGCGGATGTCTCCCGTTGCGGGATTCAGCGCAATCACGGCTTTGGCACGCGCGCCACCGGCGGAAGTACCCACGCTGAGTATGTCCAGCAAACCTTGTTCGCTATCGCTACCCGACAGGCGGGTTTTGAGGCTGGCCTTGCTGGCAAAGGCCAATCCGGCCAATTCCATTAATTCACCCACTTCCAATGATTTGTCAGCGCTGGCCACATCGTCCCGCGCCGGCTCAAACTCCAGCGCACCCATGGCGCGCTTGCCGGTGTAGCACAGTCTATCCACCGCATTGAAAGAATCCGCCGTGCGGCCTTTTTGCGCCAGCCAGACATCGATCAACCGGTTGCCGTACTTGTCCGGCAAGCTGTCAGCCAGCAAGCCCGGCAAGCCATGAAAACTGTGTTTGGGCAGATCCGGAAACTGGTAAATCTGCTGCGCTTTGAGCGGCATCACCAGTGGTGCCAGTTCTACCCCGCGCGTGGCATAGGCAGGATCGTATTCAAAGCGCGCAAAACGCTCGCCGGCATCCATGGATACATAAGCGATGGTAGTGCCCCACAGGTTGACCGCGGCCGTGGTCATGGCAGCTTGTTACCCCAAAGATTGATTGCAGCTAATGGCATGACTGTTCACGACCCTGCTGATTAATTGCCGCCGTGGTCATGGCTTTTCATCACCCCACAGCGGTTCAGCCGGCTTTTTCTTGCGGATGGCCTTACCCAGTTGCGCGGCCTCGGCCATGGGTGAATTGAAATTTTCCGGCATTAGGGCATCGAGGCCATGCAACAGTTGCAGCGCCTTCATCAACTTGATCCAGGAACCCAACTGGCTGTCGCTGCCGTCTTCAATGCGTCGTAGTGTGGCCACGCCCATGCCAGCGGCGGTGGCCAGTTCATCCTGGTTCAGGCCTCGCTGCTTGCGCAGCTGCTTCAGCCGTCGGCCCAGTTCCTGGAGTATGTCCTTGTCGGGAATTAGTACGTTAATTTCCATCATATGTGATCTATATTGCCCATATATGGACAATTTCATATCATATATGATATCACCAATTACCTGGCACTGCGATGATGAAAGCATGGCTTCAAAATGCTGAACCTGCAGCCAGAGCCTGGATTCTGAACAGAATGTACGATATATATCAATCTAATGTGATTGTTTATTTGCTATTATCAAAAATATACATCACATTTGATTGTTTTTATGTAAACAGCACATTTCGTCTGGAGTCGTATAGAATCAGGGCATGCAGCACAAGGTTTGCATCAATGTTTTGAAGCACATTCGCACCGGCGCAAAACTGCGTCTTTTTGCATTGGCTGCGATGCTGGTATTCAGCCAGGTGGCGCTTGCCTGCCACCAGGCCGCACATTTAGTCCCCGATCGTGCGCAGTGTGAACTCTGTGTCTGCCAGGCCCAGCCACTGTCAGCACCAGTGCCTGCAGTTTCAACAGTGCCTGCAGCTCCCCTGCAACACTTTGCACCAGAAGCCGATTTATCCGCCTTCGCTGGCCAAACTTCCTGTTCCGCTTACCACTCACGCGCACCACCCCACTCTGCTTAAAACTCAATGATTGATGGTTCCGTGCTCCAGGGCACGGGCGGGTTTATGACACAAGTGGAGAACCTCCGTGAAAATACGCAAGCGATTTATGCTGATGGCGATCGGCATGACGACATGTTTCAACCTCTTTGCGCAGCAGGATACGAATCCTGACATTGGCACGCTGCGAGAAGAGATCCAGCAGATCAGGAATGAATACGAAGCCCGTATTGCGGATCTGGAGCGCCGGCTGGATGCTGCCGAACAGGCCACCGTTCAGGCCGAAGCCAGCGCACAGTCGGCCCAGCAGCAGGCACAACAAGCCAGCCAACTGGCTGAGCAGTCCAGCCAACAAATGGCGCAGCCAGCACCAGGCGACGCGGGCAACTCAATATCGGTTGCTCCGGACAGCTCATTTAACCCGTCCATAGGCATCATTTTCCAGGGCCAGGCCTGGGCTTTTGGCAACGA
>JBBKVS010000235.1:0-54066 GCA_037968555.1 Lysobacterales bacterium
TTCCCGGATTAATCAAATCTCATCCGGAAATTCCGCTTAGCGGATCGAGTATGACCAGGCCCATCAGAACAGCTGCCAGGTCACTCATTTCCCGAGCAGCTCAAAAATTTGAACCATTCGCTGGAATTGGCACCTTTTCGAAGCGGTTAACTTCGAAGGTTGCCCCGGCATCAAAGGGCCATTCCCTCCGCCGGTCTGAATGAGTAAGCTTGGATTGTAAGCGAAGTATTGCGCCAAGCGCAAGCACACCTATTCAGATAACTGAAAACCGTGCAGGCGAGGCGCTAATAGGCCTGGTAGGATTTTTCCTCGACAATCTCTGAACCGAGGTGCAGGTTCAGTTCTTTTTTCACGCGCGAACGACGATCGTTGGTGAAGTAAACATTTCGGGCCAGCTCGATGAAGCGTTCTTCAAATTGCTGGCTGCGCTCTTCATCCCGAATGGCGTCTTCGATATCCCAAAGCGCTTCATTGATTTCCTTTAACTGGATATGCAGCTGGCGGATGATTTTGTCTTCAGATACGGACTGTGCCCAAGTGTCCTTGAGCAATTCCAGCTCACGACGCACATTAACCAATTTGTCTTCATCCTGGATACGTTCGGACTTGATCTCCAATATGGTGATCTTGTCCAATACTTCACCGGGCGATACGGGGACGAGAATATTTTCCATCATGCTCTCCTGCCATGCTTCCTGATTCAGCCCATTAAAGCCAACTCAGTGCCTGGTCAACTAATCTTCATCAAACGCGAAAGCGGTAATCGCGTTCAGGGTCCCGCTCAATATCGGGCGGATAACTCTGTCGTTTGGCGGCATAGTATGCGGCCCGTGAATCGCCTTCCGAAAGTCTGTTGTAGGTGATGTACAGCACACGGCGAGCCTGGTCGGTATGATTTGGAGCCGAACGGTGGGGCGCAAAGGAGTCAAAAAATACCGCATCCCCTGGCTGGCAATGAATCGCCTTGTAGGTTTCACCGGCCGTATCCTGATCTGTCAGCGGGGCCCATTTTTTTCCCAACAAACCTTGCTTGTGCTTGCCAGCCAACATTTCCAGACTGCCATTCGCTTCATTGGTCTCATCAATCGCGATCATGGCAGTCAGGTGTATCTTGGCATACTCGTCCCAGCCAGCTTGAACATCCTGATGCTCTTTGAAGCCATCGCCACCCGGAAGTTTGAAATTGATTTTGTCCTTGAACAGTACGGCGGGTTCACCAAACAGTTCGGAAACAGCCTTCAGCATTTTTCGCGCGGTAATCAACTGGCTGAATCCCTCGTGATAGGGGACGAAGTTTTCAATCCGGCACAGAATTCGGCTGCCATCGCTTTGGCTGGTTTCGAAGTACATCATTTGCTTGCCAGCCACTTCAGGCTGTGCAGCCACTTCTTCGGTCCAGTGGGTGATTTCCCCGATTTCAGCTGAAGCATACAAACCGCGCACCAGCACAAAACCGTCTCGCTGAAAACTGTCAATCTGCTGCGGGTTCAATACCGATTGCTCAGACATAAATTCTTTCCCGAATGGCGGAATTCCAAATGTTCTGTGACATGCTTAAAGGCCAGGCTGTACTCGCCGCGCCAACAGTGCTGCCCATAGGCTCTTGGCCACTGAAATGAGGTTGTTGGTCGTCCAGTACAAGACCATTCCGGCTGGAAAAGTATAAAACAATACAAAGAATGCAGCCGCCAGCAAGATCATGTTCCGCACCTGCCGCTGACGCAGATCAGCCTGCAATGCCAATGGCTTGTGCAACAAGGACGCCCACACAGACAAGCCCGTCATCAACCAGGGCAGCAGGTTGATGCCACCACCAAAAAACGGCAAATCAAAAGGCATGCGCATGAATTCATCCGGTCTGGATAAATCTTCAATCCAGAGAAACGACGTATTCATCAGGTAAATATTCTCGGCCAGCATGTCGAAAGCGCCAATAAAAACCGGGATAACAACGGCTACCCCCAACAGGCTTTTCAGGCTGTAAAGCGGGTGTACGCGCTCAGTCTTGTACAGTGCGAGGGTTTTCGCAGCCTGTTGCTCGCCCTTGAATTCCCTTTTGATCCTGGCCAATTCTGGCGCCAGCCTGGCTTCTGTGCGGTTAACCTGTTGTTGCATACGATCGGCGATGCGGCTTAAAGGTAACATCAGGAAGCCCACACAAACCGACAGCAGCATGATGGCGGGGCCCCAGGCAACAACAAAGGATTGAATCCAGCCCAACAATACCGCGAGAAAAATACAGATCCAGCGCAACCAGAACCACAAGCCGGCGTACATCAGGTCAGGCAGCAACTCATCCACTGCTGCCAGCGCGGAACGCTCTACCGGCCCCAGGTACAGGTGCCAGTTCATGGTCTCGGAGGAATCCTGGCCAAGCAAAACCGGGTCCAGGTTCATTGGGCCGGTTCGTATGGCGTAGCCCGGTGGCTGATCGGCGGTTAGCAGCACGGCCCAGAATCGACTGCGGAAACCAGCCCACTCCGCTGTGATTTCACCGACCTCTTCTTCATCCAAAGCAATCTGTCTGACATCCCCCGGATCGATAGACAGGTAGCGCACTTGCTCCAGCCATTCGCCAAAACCCGGTGCCTCGCGAGCCCGGAAATCTTCCCCAGCCTGTAGCGTGACTGGCCCCAAGCCCTGTGTTTCCAGCGCTATGCCATAACCGGTTCTGGCGATGATCCAGCGCAAGGACGCGCCATCTTTTCTGCGGAAATGCAGAGTGTGCTCGCTGTCATTAAGCTCTTCCGTCATCTTCCAGTCATCGGCGGTTTGACTGTCAAAACGGATCAGGCCGCTTGCATGCTCCAGTCTTAAATGCCGTGCGGAACTCTGTACACAGGAAGGATGACAGATGTCAGCGGATAACAGCTGGCCATGCTCACCGAAGCTCAGCTGCAGTTGTTCAGTAGAAACGGTGTGAGCCGCAAAACCAGAATTGGCCATCAGGCCAAGCACCAAGGCGGCAATAAAGGCTGACTTCAATCTCATCGGTAAAAACGCGAATTTTCCCGGGTCACGGCCATCAGCACTTCTGCCCGTATCTCAGGATCGGAAAGAATCCGGTAGTTCCAGTCACGTACTTCATATTGACCATTGGGATAAGTCACCGTGATCTGATCTGGTTCCAGCACTGCATAATTGTAATAGCTCCCCGCCAGCAACCATGGCCAACTCTGTCCGCTGAACAAATTTTGGCCACTGGAATAATCTCGCGGATCGTTGCTGCAGCCCAAAACATCCTGCATTACGGTGGGTACGATATCGTAATGTGAACTGCGGTGTTCAAAATTTGCCGGCGCACGCTCCGGCCAATGGATGATCAGCGGCACCTGCAACTGGTAGCGGGTATAGCCTGAGCCATGACCGTGCAAACCCGCCCCGCTTTCATCGAACTCTTCACCGTGATCCGAGCTAATGATCACCACTGTGTTTTCAGCCAAGCCCTGCGCTTGCAACTGTACAATCGTTTTTTCCAACAACTGGTCTACAAAATAGGCTGAACGCCGGTAATTGGCAAAATCCACACTCAATTCATCACCGTCTGTAGCTTGCAATGCAGGGACCGATTCCAGCTCGGCTGGATAATCCTTTGCATTGGTGGCATCAAAAAACAGGAAACCGAAAAACGGCCTGTTTTCATCTCTTTGCTCCAGCCATTCACTCCATTCCTGCGACACGATCTGATCCCGTTGCCAGGCGGGCGCATCCGCTGGGTCGGTTTGCAGGCGAAGATCTGGAACATTGGCAAATGCAGTTCTGTCCAGCGTGACTGGCCTGTACAAGGTGGCGCTGCTGAATATTCCCAATTGATAATTCTGTTTTTGCAGTTCATCGATAAGCACAGCCGGGCGTTGCATGGACTCAAAATTGCCCCAGTATCCTGGCGGCAGGCCGTAGAACAAGCTGAATACACCCATGCGTGAGGAGTTCCCACCACTGAAATGCTGCAGGAACTGCTGGCCCTGCGATTTTCCATAGTGGCTGAGAAATGGCATGGTGGTCTCATTCACCATATCCCAGCGCAAGGCATCGGCCATGATCAGCAACACATTCATAGGCTGGTCGTTCGAGCAATGCAATGGCTGCAGAGGATAATTCAATGCCCCTTTTTCGCTTTGCCCCAGTTGCCTGGACATACGACGCGCCACTTCCCTTTCGCGACTGGCATCGGGATCAACCAGACCCAGACTCACCAACTGCTTTTTCGCTGTAAAGCCTTTGTACACGGGCAACTGCTGCCCCACGCTGGTTACCGGCACATAGTAAGCAGCATCAGCCCAGGCATGGATCAACTGTGAACCCAGCACAGCCGCTATGGCAAGAACGCCGATCAGTCGGCCATTGCGCGACCGGCTTGAACTCACCCACTGCCAAATCCAGCCTGACAACATGGCCTCAAAAAACAGGGCAATTAACAGTATTAAGCCGGCAAATATCCAGCTGGACCGGCCCAGGATTTGTACGGTAAGGCCATTCAAGTGAAATCGACTCTGTTGCCATAACAGACTGTCGAGATTAATCAGGGCGATCATCAAGGCAAACAGAATGACGGCTAGTGCGGTAAGCAGCCGGCGGGAAGGCCGAACCAATACCAGCGGCGTCAATATCGCAAACAGTGGCAACACCGCCAGCAACACATGATGAGCCGGAAAAACCAGCAACAGGTATATCCACGACAAGGCGGTGTTGCCTGGGGCAAATCCCTGGAAATAGCGCATACCCACCACGGCAAAAACCAGGGCATTGGCCAGCGCAAACCAGCCCATCCAGCGGAATAACTGTCTTCGACTAACTTCAGCCATGGTTTGCAGTTCTGTTCAGACGCGATTGAGTCTGTTGGTCCGTTATTCGCGCCAATTCGTTTGCACCCTCAGTAGTACTGTTGCCCAGCTTGAACACCAATCGCTGACGCAACTCACGCATTTGGCTGGTCAATTCCGCCCGGCGTGATAACAGCTGGTTAATTCTGGCTGGAACCTGTTGCAATTGATCCGGCGCGACAATTTCTCCAACCTGGCTTCGAATGGCTGCTTCCATGGGCTCTATTCCCAACTCCTGCCAATCCGGGTTGCGAATACGTCTTGGCACATCAATAAACAACACGGGCTTTTCCAGGCCAAGAGAATATTCCAGCGCCATTGCAGACCAATCACTGACCAAAATGTCTGAGCGAAATAGGGACTGGGTTTCTCCCATCTGGCCTACATATTCAAAATCAGGATAAGAGTCAAAACGCTGCCTGAGCTGCACAATAACATCCGGTGTCAGGCGATTACTTTGATAATGTGGTCGCATAATGACTTTGAAATCTGCAGCCAGCAAGGTCTCGATCAGTTCTTCACCGCAAACATTGAAAATCGAGGTATCGCCCCAGGTCGGCGCAATCAACACCACTGGCTGGTGTTCCGGCTCCAATGTAGCTGCCATATGCATGCGTGCATCCAGTCGGTACTCCCGACCCTCGTGCAAGACCTGCTCCAAGCGGGGGTGTCCATACTCAAACAGCTTCTTGACGGGTAGCTTTTTCAACTCTTCCCGTTTACGAATTTCGCTGACCTGATGCGGCCCGGTGCAGAACAACGTGTCGTAATGATCAAAGGAATTGGCATGGTCAACCATATGCGTGCTACCCATGCTATGAAACAGGTAGACGTAATGCACCGGATGCAAGGAACGCTTCAACTGCAGGTTGCCCAGGTCCATCATGGTCAGCACGAAGACATCCGACTGATTGGTCTGGAAAAACAGGGTTAGAAAGATTCCTTCCGGAATGCAGATAGCCTGGTAATTTACGTGCTCACGTTGCAGCCCCGGATCATGGGGATCTGAAGTGACGTAACAGACTTTGCGCTGCAAACGACCATTCAGTTCTTCGATCAAACCCGAGAATTGATGCCAGTCCTGGCCTGTTTCTGAGTAGAACACCAGCCTGCGCCACTCCCAGGGAAGCTTGCGAAAATATTTCCAGGCTTTCCAGCCCTGTAGAAAAGACATGCCCTGTGGCCGACTTACTGGTCGGATGACGGGTCTTCGGGCGGACTGGATTCTTCGGGCCGCCGGAACAGTTTCTTCAGCTTGTACCAGTAGGTCTTTAGCGCCAATGCGATCGAGGCGAATATACCTACCAGGGCAGATACGATCATGCTGCCAGTGCTGGGGTCCAGGTAGGCGTGCACGCCCGGAGCGTAAACCAGCAGGAAAACAATTACGGCCAGGCTGGCATTCAGGCTAATTTTAGGCATGGCTTTATGGCTCAATTCGTTCTGATTGTTGGTGGATTTTAACACTTTTGCGTATTCAGACGGTGTCTGAACCCGTCTGGCCACGCCAGGCGATCAAGCGATCACGTCTTCCAGCGCAGCCAACAAGCGGCCCAGATCATAGTCGCTGATATCGCCCATGGTAGAAATCCGGAACATTTCACTGGCCAAAGCACCCTGCCCGGCGTAGATCACAAAGCCACGCAACTTGAGGCCATCATGCAACTGTTCATAGCTCAGGCCAGCGGGTAATGCATAGGACCGCAATACGCAGGAACTGGCGCCTTGTTCCAGCATGGGCGCTATGCCCAGGCGCTCCAGGCATTTAGCCACACGATTAGCCAGATGCAGATAGCGCGCATGTCGGCCGCTACGCCCACCCGACTGCTGCAGCTCATCAAGAGCCTGATTCAGAGCCAGCAGACTGGTAACCGATGGCGTAAAGGGTGTGGACCGGCGTTGTTGATGATCCGCCCACAACGACAAATCCAGGGTCATGCTGCGGGGTGGCTGTACGGTGGTAGCCAGTGCTTTCTGGCGTGCCAACACCAGGCAGGTACCGGGAATTCCATGCAAGCATTTATTGGCAGTCGCAGCACAGGCAAGCAATGCCGGTGAATCAAAAGGAATTTCTTCAGCAGCAAAACTGGAAACTGCGTCTAACAGCAAGTTCACACTGTGTTGCTCACAAAGAGCCGTCAACTCCGCCACCGGGTTCAGTCTGCCAGTGGTAGTTTCGTGTTGTACGGCCAAGACGTGTGTATAGCTGCCGGATTGTAATTCTGTGCTGATTTGCTGAAGATCCCAGGCCTCCTTCCAGCCCTGCTTGATCGCATTGCTGCTGATATGGTGGATGTGAGTCAGTTTGGACAGTCGTTCGCCATAAACACCATTTTCCAGTACCAGTACATGGGCATCAGAAGGGATCAAAGAGCTGACCATGGCCTCCAGTGCGGTGGTACCGGAGCCACCGAGCAAAACCGCAGCCCACAGTTTTTCGTCCAGCGTGTAAACAGCCGTCAGCTTACTGCGCACCCGATCCTGCAAGTCGAAGTACTCGGTCTCGCGATGACACAGGTCATCTGCGGCCATGGCATGTCGGACACCTTCAGAAATGCTGACAGGCCCGGGGTTTAACAGGATATTACGCATTGAATTCTCTGCTGAGCTATTACCACAGATGACATATCCGTCACGACGCTTACAGCATACCCGCCCGATACAGCAGCACGGCAGCACATATCAGGATGAAAACCGTGATGATCAATTCACCATTGCGCAACAGCGATTGACGAGCATTCCACTCGGCATCGGCATTGGCTTTCCAGGCAAACCGGGTAGGAAACATGGCGGGAGTTTCGGCGCTCCAAGCGCGCCATCGGTCTTCAAAAATCCGCTCCAGCTTGCTGTCTTCATACTTGATAGCTGCCGGATAGTAGAACCAGAAAAAGAACAACACGGCCAATACCACTACCCAATTAGCACAGGCTAAAGTGAAGCCGACCAGTATCAGAAAATTACCCAGGTAAAGCGGGTGCCGCACCAGGGAATAAGCTCCGGTAGTGGCCAGTTGCTTGTTTTTGTAGATCACGCCGGCGGCGTAAATACGCCATGCCTGGCCGATCACAGCCAGGGTAAAACCCAGGTATATACGGTCTGCTCCCGCGGGTTCGGTGAAAATACCGCAGACCAGCAATAGCAACAAACCCAGGCCTTGCCGGGAAACTTCATGAAATCTGAGACTGTCGACAAAGCCCACTAAACCAGCGCGCTCTCCCATTTTTTCGGCTCTGTTACTGACCATTTTTTTGAATTCTCCCGGGATAGTCATATCTGTTTATGACAGATGGACTGAGTGCTGCAATTTCAGGCCGCTATTGTATTCTGCTGCGACCCGACTGACCAATGAACTGAGAAATTCAGAGCCCTGAATTCGCTCCCCAGTCAGTCGCGATGTTCAGATGCGCCATCAAGCGGCGGCAGACTTCAGCCGGCTTTTGATCAGGCCGCGGCAGCTGATCAGGTACGCCTTTCACAATATGCAACTGCAGGAATTCGGGGCCCTGGCGACTGTCAAGGAAATGTGCCAATTGCTTTTCGCTGATGCCTTCATTCGATGCTTGATAACCGCAGGCACTCGCGATGGCAGCGAAACTCAGCCCTTTGCTGACGGTGGCTTGACCGCCGGTGGAATCATGCACTCCGTTGTCCAGTAACAAATGCTGCAGGTTGCTGGGACCATAGGCACCCAGGGTGGCCATATTGCCCATGCGCATTAACGCTGCGCCATCACCGTCAACGACTACGATTTGCTTGCGCGGTAAAGCCAAGGCCAAACCCAGGCCAAAAGACGAAGCACAGCCCATGGAACCCACCATGTACAGCTGGTTGGAACGATCTTCCAATGCAAACAGTTCCCGCCCGGTGAATCCAGTGGTAGCGATGACAACCGAGTCTGCTATCGGGGTATGCGCAATGACGGTCTGTAAAGCCTGCTGACGGCTTAACAAGGATTTGTCGGATGCTGATTCACGTGGCGTAAATGCCTTGGGCTGCGAATGCGGCTGCCATTCACTTTGCAGCTTGCTGGGAGAAACTGAACCGTTGCGCATGATGAAAGCATAAGGACGGGCAGATCTATTCATTTGCCAGCGGGCAGCCTCCAGCATACCGGCAACATCGTCGGCATTGCGTGGAAAATAGGCCCAGGGAATCTGCAGCTTATCCAGCAAATCCCCGGTTATCTGCCCCATCAACTCATGTTGTGGTTCATCGGCCAGGCCCGGCTCTCCGCGTAAAGTGATGATCAATAACACTGGAATGCGGAACACCCAGTTCAGCGAACTCAGTGGGCTGATGGCATTGCCCAAACCCGAATTCTGCATCATGGCTACAGCAGGCTGGCCACCCAAAGCAGATCCGGTGGCTGTAGCGACCGCGTCGCCCTCGTTGGCCGACGAGATGTAAGTCATTTCCGGGTCGTCGATAACGCTGTTGATAAACGGCGTCAGGAAGGAACAGGGTACGCCGGCCCAGGTTTTGAAACCCATGGCTTTGGCAGGATTGATGAAATCTTCAGCTTCAATCATTGGGGTCAATTCCAGAATCGGGTTTGCGAGCTTGCACGAAACTCACGAGCGCTGGCCCTGCGCAAACTCGCCGGCACGTTGCAAGTCTTCCAGGTTGTTGATATCCATCCAGTGACCGGATATGTACTGCACTTGCGGTGCGTGCTGATCGGCGATCAATTGATTGATCAAGTCTGGCAATCCCAGTTGTTCAAAATCAGCCTGTATTTTCAGGGTCTCCAGCGCTTCAAGCACCTGTTGTTTGCCCTCGCCGCGAATCCGCAACATTCCTATCCAGCGTCCATCCGCGGTCCGCCCCTGCCAGTTATTATCTGAACTGACCCTTTGCAGGCTGACGTTCTGCTGATACATGGCGCGGTCATCCGCTGCCGAACAATAAGCCAGATCATTGGTGTTGCCTTTGGCCTGATCCAGCGGGGAAGAATCCACTACCGCCAGCAAGGGCTCATCCCAATCCAGCAGATTGTTGAGTATGTAAGTACGGAACAGCAAGTCCCCATACAACACGACGGTATCGTCTTCCAGGCTGCCCACCGCCTGGTACAAGGATGCCAACTCGCCAGTCTCTTCCCAGCGTGGATTGACGATCACCTCAATACCCTTCACATCAATAGCTTCGGCGCGGTAGCCAGCGACCACGATAATTTCGTTGACGCCCTGGCCTTTGAATTTATCCACCAGTCGTCGTAAAACTGGCTTGCCGGCCACGGCTATCATGACTTTGGGTTTGTCCGCTGTGAGCTGGTCCAGGCCCTGCCCCCTACTGGCAGCCAGGATCAGGGCTTTGACTTCAGGCCGGGCGCTGCGGGCATAGCGCTTTTCAGCCTCCAGCAATTCATCGGCACCCTGCAAGCGGAAAATCTCCGATACTGTAGCCACCTGCCCTTCAACATCCAGCAGGGTTTCATCATCGTGAATCTGTTTTGCCGTTGCCTGCATGGCCGAGATAGAACTGCGAATCAGATGATTGGCCCAGATCACCAGGCTGATATTGTTCTGCCGGAATACTTCTGTAGGCGTGGCGTAATACTTGGTGGGTACGATGACCAGCGGGCCGCGGTTGGCCCATTCTTTGGCAAATTGAAGTATCTCATCGGGACGGCTGAGTTTGCTGTGCATCAGAATGGCATCCGCGCCTGCCTTGCGGTAGGCCTCGGCGCGGCGCAGGGCTTCATCCAGCCCCCAACCCGCGATAAAGGCTTCAACCCGGGCCACAATGCAGAATTCATCATCCTTCTGGGCTTCCTTACCAGCCTGGATCTTGCCGCAGAAAGTTTCCATTTCCTCCAGTGGCTGGCGCTCGCCCTGGATGAAGCTGTTGGTTTTGGGGAAAAGTTTGTCTTCTATGCAGACTCCGGCTATATCTCGGGTTTCCAGCTTGGCTACCAGGCGGCGCATGTTATTGAAGTCGCCATAGCCGGTGTCACCATCCAGCAGGATGGGGATGGAGGTGGCGTCCGACATGAATTCCAGCGTGTCGACTACCTGGGTCCAGCTGAGCTCATTATTGTCCCGCACAGCATGTTGCGCCGACAGCGCCAGCCCTGAAGCCCAAATACCCTTGAAGCCCGCCTCCTCAACTATGCGGGCGGACAAGCCATTATGGGCTTCCATAATAAATTCAGTGCAGTTGGACTGCAGTAAAGCCCGCAGCTGGGCAGATTTCTTTTGCATATTCTTTACCTGGTCAATCCGGTGACGTCATTCAGTGAGATCGAGACGGACGTTCAAAGTGTAAATTCTAATTCATGGATGAATTATTCAAGGCTTACCCAAAACCACCTGGGTGCTGTTTAGTATTCGGGAAATTCCTTCCGGATGGCTGGCAATATTTTTTCTTTGGCGCGCAACACATCCTCGGGAAAATCGATCTCAAGCCAGGGCAAACCGCTGATATCTTCAAATGCAAAACTGCCCGGTTCGCGTAGCAGCAAATTCCGAATGGCCTCCTCATGTGGGGCGTCAGATAAACCTTCAATCTCGAAACGACCGCATTCTTCAGCCAACTGCAGGCTCATCTCTGCACTGAAGCGGAAAAAGCCCACTGATTCGCCGAGAAATTCATAAGTTAATTCCGGGTCCAGCTTTTTGCGGAAATCAACCATCCGGCCATTCTGTACCGCAATTTTGACCGGTTCATCGCCCGGTACAAAATTCCTGTCCAGCAGGAAACAATTACTCTGGCGGGCTTCAATTAAACGCTTCAGTATCTCAGGATGGTAGAGCACATCCGCATCCATGACCAATGTATCGCTGCCTCGCGTCAAAGTGTCCTGCGCGGCCCATAAACTGATCACGCTGCCCTGCTGGAAGCGTGGATTGAAGTGATAGGCCACTTCAGGTCTGGAGTGCAGTTGTGCTACGTGTTCGACGATTTGATCAGCTTCATAACCAATCACCAGATCAACCTGGCGTATGCCCAACATATCCAGCAACTCCAGGTGTCTTTCCAGCAAGCTGTGTCCACCCAGTTCAAGCAGGCATTTGGGCCGGCCTTCCGGGTTGTGTTCAGCCAGTCTGCTGCCGCGACCAGCAGCCAGAATGATTGTGTGCATGAATTTTCTCCGCTTTAAAGCGAATTGTAGCTTGATTGCGCGACTGGCGCGGTGTGCTCAGTAAGGACTTCAGCGGCTTAGACCCAGCGGATCATTCCGGTCCGTGCCAGGCATGTATTGCTCATGGCGATCCAGATTGGTCAACTGGTAGACCAGCCCCAACCAGTTGTTGAACAAGGCCTTGGAAGTATCACCCCAGGTGTTGTCCAGTAGTGGCTCGATCTGCTCTTCCAATGTATCGGGCAAAGCCAGTCCCTGCTCGGCTGCCTGCTGTATATCAGTCACAAACTGTTGCGCGATGACCTGAGATTCTGCCGACAAATAATGCTGCGGAAAGGGTGGTGCTTGCTGTGAATCACCCTGCGCCCAGCGCATGACTTCCCGTTTGTATTCCTTGAGCAGGCTATTGGCATCGTATTCCGGGTGTCCCTGGAAATAGATAACCCGGAAACCGTCGGGGCTGACTGCCATATGCACACCGCCCTCCTCGCTTTCTGCCAGCACTGTCAGGCCAGCCGCTTCGAGCTGTTGCCGCGAAATATCATTGAATCGTGAATGCGGCACATCAAAGCGGGTGTTGATGTCGCGCAACATCGGATGTTCCGCCCGACAGGCTTTGTGACTGTAAACCCCCCAGCGTTTGTTCGCCAAGGGCTGACGCTCAATACCATGGCGGTATTTGAGAATGGCGTGAGTGGCCAGGCAGGAACACAGAACAGAAGAAACATGACCCTCTGCCCAGTCGAAAACCCGGGTCAATGGTTCCCAGAATGCTTCCCGCGAGAGATCCGGGTTAATCACATTGGCGCCGGTAATGATCAGGGCATCCAGTCCCTGCTCTTCCAATTGATCGAAATTGCAGTAGTTCTGGTCTATATAGCTCTGGGTCTCCGGGCTGCGATCCAGGCCTGGCAAGGAAAATGGATAGACATAAAACTGCGCAATGCGATTGCAATTACCCACCAGTCGTATGAATTGCCGCTCTGTGGCTTCCAGGGCAGCGTCTGGCATCATATTAAGCAAACCAATATGCAGCTCGCGGATATCCTGATGCAAGGCCCTTTCCAGGGTGAGAACTTCGTGTCCTTGCTGCCGCAGCCTGGCGAAGGCAGGTAAATTGAGATGTTCAACAAGTGGCATGACTGAATTTTAACCTGATCTGCGCTAATTAAGGAGTCCGACTCTGAAGGCAAAAAAAACGCCCGGCTAAGCGGGCGTTTTTTTCAGTTTTTGCGAAACGGATTTCGCAATAGCTTACTCAGCTGTGTCCAGCGCTTTCATGGACAGGCGGATACGACCCTGCTTGTCAACTTCCAGCACTTTAACTTTGACCATGTCGCCTTCAGAGACCACGTCAGTCACATTTTCCACGCGCTCGTCTGAAAGCTGGGAAATATGAACCAGGCCATCACGGCCTGGAGTCAGGGTAACAAATGCACCAAAGTTCATGATCTTGATGACCTTGCCTTCGAATACCTGGCCAGGCTCAATATCAGAAGTGATCTGCTCAATCCGCTTGCGGGCTGCATCAGCAGCTTCCTTGTTGACTGAAGCAATGGTCACGGTGCCGTCATCGGCGATATCAATGGTGGCTCCGGTTTCTTCGGTGATGGCGCGAATGGTTACGCCGCCCTTACCGATGATGTCGCGAATCTTGTCAGGATGAACCTTGATGGACATCAGACGCGGGGCAAACTCGGACATTTCACCACGTGGAGTACTTAGAACCTTGTTCATTTCATCCAGGATGAAACGGCGACCGTCACTGGCCTGGGCCAGGGCAATACGCATGATTTCTTCATTGATGCCTTCGATCTTGATGTCCATCTGCAGAGCAGAAATACCATCGTGTGTTCCGGCCACCTTGAAATCCATATCGCCCAAATGATCTTCATCACCCAGGATATCCGACAGAACGGCAAAACGGTCGCCTTCCTTAATCAGGCCCATGGCAATACCAGCCACCGGCTGTTTGACCGGCACACCGGCATCCATCAGTGCCAGTGAAGTACCGCACACAGATGCCATGGAGCTGGAGCCGTTGGATTCGGTAATTTCCGATACAACACGCAGCACGTACGGGAATTCAGCCAAGGTTGGCAGCACAGCGGCAACGCCACGACGTGCCAAACGGCCATGGCCAATTTCACGTCGTTTCGGGCCGCTCATAAAACCGGTTTCACCAACAGAAAAAGGTGGGAAATTGTAGTGCAGCATGAACGGGTCTTTGTATTCGCCATTCACAGCATCAATCATTTGCGCATCGCGGGTAGTGCCCAATGTCGCTACCACGATGGCTTGGGTCTCACCACGGGTGAACAGAGCAGAACCATGGGTGCGGGGCATAATGCCGCATTCAACAGAAATCGGCCGAACCGTACTCAAGTCACGACCATCGATGCGCGGATTGCCGCTCAGGATGTGCTCGCGAACCAGCGCTTTTTCCATTTTGTACAGGGCGTCTGAAACATCACCTTTGGCAGGAGCAGAATCGTCACCTTCTACACAAAGTGCAGCCACCGTTGCATCCTTGACGGCAGAAATAGCGTCACGACGCAGCATCTTGTCAGCAATGGCGTAAGCATCTTGCATCCCGGCAGAAGCGGCAGCAGTAACTCTCTCCAGAAGGCCCGTATCTACCTTGACGGCTTCCCAGTTCCAATTCTGGACATTGGCTTCAGCAACCAGTTCCTTGACGGCGTTGACCACAGTTTGCATGGCCTGATGGCCGAACATGACTGCGCCCAGCATAATGTCTTCTGAAAGCAGCTTGGCTTCAGATTCCACCATCAAAACTGCTTTCTCAGTCCCGGCGACAACCAGGTCCAGATCTGAATTGACCAATTCGCTGGTGGTAGGGTTCAGTTTGTATGCGCCGTCGATGTAACCAACGCGCGCTGCACCAATCGGCCCATTAAAAGGGATGCCCGACAGAGCCAAAGCGGCAGATGTACCGATCAGGGCCGGAATATCACCATCCACTTCGGGGTTGGATGACATCATGGTGGCAACCACCTGAACTTCATTCAAGAAGCCTTTCGGAAACAGTGGGCGAATAGGCCGGTCTATTAAACGACAGGTCAGCGTTTCCTTTTCAGTGGGGCGACCTTCACGTTTGAAGAAGCCACCAGGAATGCGCCCTGCAGCGTAGAATTTTTCCTGGTAATTAACTGTTAATGGAAAAAAACCGCGACTTGGGTCAGCGGTTTTTTGAGCTACAACGGATACCAGAACTACGGTATCAGCCATGTTTACGATCACGGCAGCATCTGCTTGCCGTGCAACCTGCCCGGTTTCTATGCTTACCTGGTGGTCGCCGAATTGAAACGTTTTGGTCAGCTTCTGCACTGGTATATTCCTGCTTTAAAAAGGGATTGGGCCAATAAGACAAAACTCCAGCAGCACCGTGGTGCAACCGGAGTCAAGCCATGCATGATGCAAGAATTAGCGACGAAGACCGAGTCGGTCGATCAGATCGCGATAGCGTTGCAGATCCTTGTTTTTCAAGTAATCCAGCAAACGCCGACGCTGATTCACCATGCGCAGCAAGCCGCGGCGTGAGTGATGATCGCCTTTGTGAGCTTTGAAATGATCTGTCAGGTATTGAATTCTGCCTGTCAGCAATGCGACCTGCACTTCGGGCGAACCCGTATCGCTTTCAGAACGTTTGTACTCGCCAACAATATTGCTTTTTACTTCTGCATCAAAAGACATGGTTAGTCTCCATATCTAGAGCCGTGAAGCCTTTGAAAAAACCCGGTCTATCAGCCAACCACTACCCAAAAAGAACTCGATTCGGCAGCATGGCCAGGGTCTTTGCAAAAACTTCGAAGCCCCGGTTAAAGGTAGCCGACTATTTTAGCGGCGGATGGTCTCATTAACAAGCCTTTTCAGGGAAGAGGCAACATAATTGGATTAACGGGCACCCCTGGGGCAAATACCCGCTGAGGATGCAGCTTGCCGGGCTGCCGGATTTCCGCCAATCCCAAAATGGTGGTTTGGGTCGCCTCATCCCTGCCGTATACGCGCACTTTGCCAGGGTTTCCTGTCCAGTCCACGCTGTTGCCATGCATGAATCGACTGGCCAGATCACCTTCTAATACGACCACCGGCCAGTCCGGCAGGCCGGCATCGGCCGGGAGCAGGAAGTCGGCTGTCTCAGGCGATGGAGATTGCACCGCCTCTTCCAGCTGCAGCAATGTATACATGCGCATGCCATTGAATGGCTCAACCTCGATACGACGCAGTGCCTGCAAATGGCCACAAGTTCCCATCACCTGGCTCAGGTCTTCCGCCAATGTGCGGATATAGGTACCTTTGGAACAGACTACGTCGAATTCAAGCAAGGGAGATTGCCAGGATAACAATTCCAATCGGAAAATTTCTACCGGTCTGGAAGGCCTGTCAACAACAATGCCCTGCCGGGCCAGCACATAAAGGGGTTTGCCATCCTGCTTGATGGCGGAATACATGGGAGGGACCTGATCCAGCGGGCCACGAAAATGCGCCATGGCTGATTCAATTGCAGCAGGATCAAGTTCAGGCACAGGCTGGGTATCTACTACTTCACCTTCAGTGTCACCTGTGGCCGTAGCCAGACCCAGCCGCAATGTAGCCCTATAGCTTTTGCGGCCATCCATGATCAAACCGGCCGTCTTGCTGGCCTCACCCAAACACAGGGGCAGCATGCCGGTGGCAAATGGATCCAGAGTTCCGGTATGCCCCGCTTTGCGGGCATCCAGCAATCGTCTGACTTTCTGTAATGCCTGGTTGGAACTGTAACCAGCGGGCTTATCCAGCAGAATAACGCCATGAATATCACGCCCTTTCTTGCGTGCTGACATCACTCTTCCTCTGAATCGCCGTCTCCGGTAGCACTGCTATCTGCAGCCAGGGCTGCATTGATAAGCCGGTCCATTTTTTCACCGGTTTCCACCGATGCATCATGATGAAAATGCAGCTCGGGTACGGATCGTATGCGCATTTCCTGGCTCAGGCGATGGCGCAAAAACTTTGCTGCGCCTTTCAGGGCCTTAATGGTAGCTGCAGCTTTTTCGTTTTCAAATACGGTAATGAAAATCTTGGCGTGAGCCAGGTCGCGCGTGACTTCCACATCGGACAGGCTGATAAAGCCAATGTCAGGATCCCTGACCTCGAGTTGAATCAGCTTGGCCAACTCACGCCTGATCTGGCCTGCAACTCGCTCCGAACGATTGAAATCACGTGGCATGGCGACTAGTACCCAATCCGATCACAGGGTCCTGGCAACTTCGATGCGCTCAAAGCACTCGATTTGGTCGCCCGGTTGCACGTCATTATATTGCTTGACGCCGATACCGCATTCCGTACCTGACTGGACCTCAGTGGCCTCGTCTTTGAACCTGCGTAATGATTCCAGCTCGCCCTCAAAAACAACCACGTTGTCACGCAGCACGCGAATGGGCGAGCGTCGGCGAACGATGCCTTCCACCACCAGACAACCGGCAATGGCGCCCAGTCGCGAAGAGCGGAATACATCTTTCACTTCTGCCAGGCCGAGGATCTGTTCCTTGACTTCAGTACCCAACAAGCCATTGATGGCCTTGGTCACTTCGTCAATCGCATCATAAATCACGCTGTAATAATGCAGGTCCAGTTCGTTTTCCTGGATCAGTTTTCGTGCTGAATTATCGGCCCGAACATTGAAGCCGATGATAATGGCATTGGATGCCTGGGCCAAGGCAGCATCAGACTCGGTGATAGCACCTACACCGGAAGCAATAATATTGACTATCACATCCTGGTTACTCAGGCTGACCAGTGACTCACGCAGTGCTTCCACACTACCCTGCACATCAGCACGGATCAGCAGGTTTACTGCCAACAGCTCATCCTTACCCATGTTGTCAAACAGGTTTTGCAGATTGGCTGCCTGCTGCCTGGCCAGACGGGTTTCGCGTATGCGATCGGTACGTTGGGAAGCGGCTTCCTTGGCTTTACGCTCATTGATTACCGACAGCATTTCGTCGCCTGCTTGTGGCGCACCAGAAAGACCGAGCACAACGACCGGCATCGAAGGGCCTGCCGCGTCAATGGGTTCGCCTTTCTCATCGAACATGGCGCGCACGCGGCCAAATTCCTGGCCAGCCAATATCATGTCGCCGCGATGCAGTGTGCCCTGTTGCACCAACAAGGTAGCCACGGGACCGCGTCCCTTGTCCAGGCTGGATTCGATAACGATACCCTTGGCACGCGCATCAGGAACCGCTTTCAGCTCAAGTACCTCGGCCTGCAGCAGGATGGCATCCAGCAATTCCTCGATGCCTTGACCGGTTTTGGCGGAAACCTGAACGAAAATATCTGAGCCACCCCAGTCTTCAGCAATGACTTCCTGGGCCGACAGCTCCGATTTCACTCTTTCAATATCGGCTTCTTCACGGTCAATTTTGTTGATGGCCACAATGATCGGCACTTCGGCTGCACGCGCATGCTGGATGGCTTCCTTGGTCTGCGGCATCACGCCGTCGTCCGCAGCAACCACCAGGATGACAATATCGGTAGCCTTGGCACCGCGAGCACGCATGGAAGTAAACGCGGCATGGCCCGGAGTATCCAGGAAGGTAATAATGCCACGCGGTGTTTCTACATGATAAGCACCGATGTGCTGCGTGATTCCGCCGGCTTCGCCTGAAGCTACCTTGGAACTACGAATGTAATCCAGTAATGAGGTTTTGCCGTGGTCCACATGGCCCATCACGGTAACTACCGGAGGCCGGGTGACTTCCAGGCCACCAGCAGTGTCGTCTTCCTGCGTGATCAGGTCCTGCTCTACGTCCCTGGCTTCTGCTGCCTTGGCTGCATGGCCCATTTCCTCCACTACCAGTATGGCCGTGTCCTGATCCAGGCTCTGGTTGATGGTCACCATCATGCCCATGCGCATCAGAGTTTTAATCACCTCACCGGCTTTTATCGCCATGAGCTTTGCCAGGTCAGCCACGGTGATGGTTTCGGGTACAGCGACTTCGCGCAGTACCGGCGCTGTAGGGCGTGAAAAACCATGTTCCGAAGGGCCGGAAGTTGAGGGTTTACTGCGCTTACCGGGTTTACGTCGACGTGCTGCAGTACCATCAGCAACGTGCAATTCCTTGCGACCATAACGAGTAGCCGATGTGGCCTTTTCCTTGTCACGGCGCCACTTCTCTTCATCAGCTTTGCGTGTACGGTCTTCTACGCGGCGCTTTTCTTTTTCTTCGTCAGCGCGTGCCTTGGCTTCCAGCTTGGTCTTTTCTTCGGTTTCAAGGCGTAGTTGCTCTTCGGCAGCTATTCGATCTTGCTCTTCCTGGGACTGACGTTCCTCGGCCGCTTTCAGCTGTCGGACTTTCTCCAGGCCTTCTTCGCGTTTACGCTCTTCCTCTGCCCGCACAGCCCTGGATTCTTCCAGTATTTTCTTGGCCTCTTCGCGATCAGAATACTCAACGCCCATCTGCTCCTGAACCACTTCACGTTTGACATAAGTGCGCTTTTTACGGACTTCTACGTTTACCGTACGGGTTGATGCACGCGGTCCACTGCCTGACACACGTAACTCACTTACAGTTTTACGCTTCAAAGTAACTTTTTTAGGAGCGGTGGCATCGTTATCCGATTTGCCATGACTGGCGCGCAAATGAGCCAGCAGTTTCTTCTTGTCTTCATTGGAAACGGGGTCAGAACCCGTAGACGCCTCGATACCGGCATGGTTGAGCTGCGCGACCAATTTGATCACATCCACGCCCAACACTTCGGCCAACTGTTCAACGGTTACTTTTGACATTCCTTGCTCCTTCCTGAACCCCGGCTCTGAAACTGCTTATTCTTTTTCTTCTGCAAACCAGGGCGCGCGTGCCGCCATGATCAATGCTGCAGCAGTTTCATCATCCATTTCATCAATAGCCTGGAGTTCGTCAACTGACAACTCCGCCAGGTCTTCCTGGGTACGAACGCCTTTCTCGGCCAACCGGAATGCCAGGCGCTCTGTCATACCTTCCAGATCGACCAGATCTTCTTCCGGGCGGTTCTCATCCAGCACTTCTTCTTTGGCGATCAACTGGGTGAGCAATGCATCACGTGCACGGCGACGAATTTCCTTGACCATATCTTCGTCAAATTCTTCAATTTCCAGCAACTCGGATTCCGGCACATAAGCCACTTCTTCGATATTGCTGAAACCTTCCTGTATCAGGATATTGGCAACGTCCTCACCCACATCCAGACGTTCCATGAAACGCTCGAGTATGCTGCGTGATTCCTCTTCACCTTTCTGCTCTGCCTGCTCGATGGTCAGCACATTGAGGTTCCAGCCGGTTAATTCGCTGGCCAGCCGTACATTCTGTCCGCCACGCCCTATCGCCTGCGACAGGTTGGCTTCTTCAACCGCGATATCCATGGTCTGCTTTTCTTCGTCAACCACGATAGAGGAGACTTCAGCAGGCGCCATGGCATTGATCACGAACTGGGCCGGATTTTCGTCATAAAGAATGATGTCGATGCGTTCACCGGCCAATTCATTGGACACCGCCTGAACACGTGAGCCACGCATGCCCACACAAGCACCGATCGGGTCAGTGCGCCTATCATTGGAGCGCACGGCTATCTTGGCGCGGCGACCCGGATCACGAGCACCACCCATGATGGAAATCAGTTCCTGACCAATTTCCGGCACTTCCAATTCAAACAGCGCAATCAGAAACTCGACGATGGTTCGACTGGCAAACAGCTGCGGACCACGCGCTTCTTCGCGGACTTCAAACAAAAAACAGCGTAAACGTTCGCCAGGGCGTACTGATTCACCAGGAACCATGTGGCGCTGGGAGATAAACGCTTCAGCATTACCACCGAGGTCAATATAGACATTGCCCCGCTCTACACGTTTGACGATGCCGCTGACCAGCTCATTAGCCCTTTCGCGATAAGCGTCTACCACCTGTGCTCTTTCCGCTTCGCGTACCCGCTGCACAATAACCTGCTTGGCGGTTTGCGCTGCGATGCGACCGAATTCAGCGTTTTCCATAGGCTCTTCGATAAAACCGCCGACTTCGATCTCCGGGTTAATGGCCATGGCCTCGGTCAGGCTCAACTGCGCCTTGGCTTCTTCGATCTCTGCTTCGTCGTCCAGCACTTCCCAGCGACGGAAAGTTTCATAGTCGCCGGTCTTGCGATCGATAGTGACTCGAATATCCCATTCTTCATCGCTGAACTTGCGTGCAGCAGACGCCAGTGCAGCTTCCAAAGCCTCGAAGATCACGTCTTTACTGACGCCTTTTTCGTTGGAAACCGCATCTACAACCAGCAGAATTTCTTTACTCATCGCGACTTTTCTCTCTGTACAAATTCAACTCTGATGTTCTTCACGGGACGCGCGCTCAGCAAACAATCGCGCATAATCCGGAACCAGTCTTGCCTTGGCAATATTGCCAAATTCGAGTTTCACTTCGACCCCATCCTGCTCAATCCGAACCAGTTCATCTTCTGTTCCCAGAATTGGCCCTTTGAACTTACGGCGGCCTGAAGAAGGCGCAAACAGGGTGATATGGGCTACTGAGCCGGTGAACTGGTCAAAATGCGCCAGGCTGAACAAGGGCCTATCCAAACCCGGTGAAGACACTTCCAATACATAGTTGCCGGGGATGGGGTCCTCAACATCCAGCAGGGACGCCACTTCCCGGCTGACCTTCTCACAATCCTCTACTGCAATCCCATCGCTTTGATCGATATACAACACCAGCGCCGGGTTCTTGGGATTACTGCTGTAATCGATACCCACAAACTCGTAGCCCAGGTCTTCGACCACAGGCTGAATCAAGGATGTCAGTTTCGAAACGCTCAAAGCTTCACTCCGTCCGGTTATCCGGCCAACTGCCTGGCTGCGGATTCCGGGCACAAAAAAAGGGCATAACAGCCCCTCGCGACAACTACAAGGTCCGGGAATCCTTCCCGGCTACACCACGACAAAGCGCTTTGAAATCGCCTATCGTGGCTGCATGCTTGCTTATCGAATCATTGCATATTCCATAGTGCCGCAAGACAAGCAACCCAGGCCCCATATCCATCATTTGGCCAATGAGTTGCCGATAAAAAAGGCCCCACTGGGGCCTTTCCAGATTCTGGTAGCGGGGGCAGGATTCGAACCTGCGTCCTTCGGCCAAAAAGACCTTCGCTACGAGCCCGAACTTGTCGGGCGAATAACCCGAAGGAGGAATACCGTGTCTGACGAAGATTCCACCTTCAATAAACCTGGTAGCGGGGGCAGGATTCGAACCTGCGACCTTCGGGTTATGAGCCCGACGAGCTGCCAGACTGCTCCACCCCGCATCAACAGCCGGTCATGATATAGAAGGCAGTGAGCCTTTACAAGAGCTGATTTTGACCAATCAGGCAGCGAATGCGCGCACGCAAATGGCGATCAGGGAACTGGAAAAAATGCCCAGACCCAGCATCAGTACACCGTTCAGGGACAGCACTGCGCGGAAATCCACAGGGGCAGCAATTGCAGCTTCTGTTTGTGGTTCATCAAAGTACATGAGCTTGATTACGCGCAAATAATAGAAGGCGCCTATGACTGAAAACACCACAGCAACAATAGCCAACCAGGACAATCCGGCTTCAATGGCAGCCTGGATGACCAACCACTTGGCAAAAAAGCCCACAAACACGGGTATACCGGCCATGGAAAACATGATCATGGCCATTACCGCAGCGAACCAGCTGTTGCGCTGATTGAGGCCACGAAAATCATCCAGCTTCTCAGCTTCTACGCCACGGGTAGATAGCAGTATGACCATACCAAACGCTGCTGCAGACATCAGTGAATAAACGATGACGTAGTACATGGCCGAAGAATAGCCCACAGCAGTACCGGGCAAAAACCCCAGCAGGATAAAACCCATATGCGAGATGGTGGAATAGGCCAGCATGCGTTTGATATTGCTTTGCGCAATGGCTGCCAGATTACCCAGCACGATGGACAGCAGGGCTAAAACGGCCAGCATTTGCTGCCAGTCTGCATGCAGGTCACCCAGCCCGGTCTGCAACAAGCGGAATGCCATGGCAAAAGCGGCCATTTTCGGCACTGAGGAAATGAACAAGGTAACACCAGCCGGGGCACCGTGATAAACATCCGGTATCCACATGTGGAAGGGTACAACTCCCAGCTTGAAGGCTAAACCGACAACCAGGAATGCCAGGCCAAATCCCAATATCAGCCTCATGTCATCTGCTTCACCTGCAGCGGCCGAGATGGCGGCCAGATCCAGGCTCCCCGTAGCGCCATAAATCATCGACATGCCGTAAAGCAACATGCCCGACGCCATGGAGCCCAACACAAAGTACTTCATGGCAGCTTCTGAACCACGATTGGAATCACGGTCGTAAGCCACCAATGCATAGGACGACAAGGCCGACAGTTCCAAGCCCAGGTAAATCATGACCAGGTTATTGGCTGAAATCAGCAGCATGATGCCCAGCAGGGCGAACAACGCCAGGGTATAAAAATCCGCGCGGAACATGCTGAATTGGCGCAGGTAGAATTTGGCGTAAACAAATACGAAACCCAAAACCAAATAGCTGAACAGCTTCAGCAGGTCCCCCATGCGATCTCGAATAAAGGCATCGTTAAAAGCCAGGGCCATTACTTCGCCGCTGTTGGTGTAATCAGCACGCAAGGTAATGATGGCTGCAAATATCAAGGTCAGCATCGCCAGCATGTGAATAATGCCCTTACGCTCGGGGCGCAGGAAAAGATCAAACACCAGAATGAAGCAGGCCATGCACAGCACCCAGATTTCAGGTGCAGCCAGCAGGAAATTCATTTTGTCCATAATTGCCAGAGCCTCACAAGCCTGCTGCAGCGGCGCCAGCCACTGGTAATTTCGATTGATTGATATGCACCAGCAGTTCCGCCACCGAGCTGTGCATCAGATCGACCAGCGGTGCAGGCCATAAACCTACGAGCAATACGGCAACAGCCAGGACGCCGAGAATCAGAGCCTCACGCCAGTTGATATCCTGCAATTCCGCTACTTCTTTGTTATCAACTTCGCCAAATATCACCCGCTTGACCAGCCACAGGCTGTAAGCCGCGCCGAGGATGAGGGTGATGGCGGCGAGGAAGGCATACCAGAAGTTGGCCTGGAAGGCGGCCAGTATGACCATGAATTCCCCTACAAATCCGCTGGTTCCGGGCAATCCGGCATTGGCCATGAAGAAAAAGACCGCAAACATGGCGAACCAGGGCATGGTGTTGGCTACGCCGCCGTAATCGTGGATCATGCGGCTGTGCATGCGGTCATAGAGCACACCAACGCAGAGGAACAAGGCGCCGGATATGAAACCGTGGGAAACCATTTGCACCATGGCACCTTCAATGCCAAGAGCTGCACCCTTAGTATCCGGACCGTGCTGGAATATGGCAAATGCAATGAACAGGCCCAGAGTGACAAAACCCATGTGCGATATGGACGAGTAAGCGATCAGCTTCTTCATATCCTGCTGCACCAATGCGACAAAGCCGATATAAACCACTGCAATCAATGACAGCAGGATAATCAGCCAATCCAGAGTCATGCTGGCATCGGGTGTGATGGGCAGGCTGAAACGGATAAAGCCATAGCCGCCGATCTTCAGCATGATGGCAGCCAGGATGACCGAGCCGCCGGTGGGCGCTTCCACGTGTGCATCCGGCAACCAGGTGTGTACTGGCCACATGGGTATCTTGACTGAAAACGCAGCGAGGAAACCCAGAAACAGCCAGGTTTGTACGTTCAGCGTCAGCGGATAGGCATGCCAGTCCATAATCGACCAGCTACCTGATTGCACATAAAGGTAAATCAGCCCGATCAACATGAACACCGAGCCGAGGAAGGTGTAGAGGAAAAACTTGATGGTCGCATAAACCCGGCGCGGCCCGCCCCACATACCAATCACCAGGAACATCGGTATCAGCATGGCTTCAAAAAATACATAAAAAAGGAAGCCATCGAGAGCCGAAAACACACCTACCATCAGGCCTTCCATAATCAGGAAGGCTGCCATGTATTGATTGACACGATTGCGTATCGATTCCCAGGCTGACAACACCACCAAAACACCAAAGAAGGTAGTCAGCAGTATCAGGGGTACAGAAAACCCATCAACGCCGAGGAAATAATTGATATTGAAGTTTTCAATCCATGGCTGGTTTTCCACGAACTGCATCTGCGCCGTATCCCGCTTGAAAGCAGTAAACAGATCGAGGCTCAACACAAAGGTCAGGCCGGAAACGATCAAGGCCAACAATCTCGATTGTGCAGCGCGCTGGCTGCCCAGCGCAGCCACGATGCAACCACCGATGATAGGGAGCCAGATGAGCAGACTCAAAAGAGGCCAGTTTCCTTCCATGTCAGTTTCCGCCCCTTAAGCCAGCACAACCCAAATTGCCAACAGGGCAATCAGGCCTATAATCATGGCGAACGCATATTGGAACAGGTAACCGCTTTGCAGCGTACGCAGCCTTTGAGCTGCTGCACCCACAGCCTTGGCAGAACCATTCACCAGCAGGCCATCGATAAAACCCGCATCAATTTTCTGCCACAACTGCTGGCCCAGATTGACTGTGCCACGCACAAAAACCAACTGGTTGAATTCATCCCAGTAGTACTTGTTAAACAGGATGCGGTGCAGTTGCGGTAATTTTTTCTGCAGTGCAGATGCCATTGACGGGCGGATATAATAAATCAGTGTTGCCAGCACAAATCCGGCAATCATCAGCCAGAAAGGCAAAGTTGAAGGTGCATGCATGGCCATGGCAGTTGCACCGTGGAAATGCTGTGCCAGTTCGGCCATAACGTCATTTTGCGGCAACACCATGATGGCATCCGACAACCAGGGCCCGAACAAGACCGGTTGTATGGTGAAGTATCCAATCAACACTGAGGGGATGGCCAGCAAAATCAGGGGGATGGTTACCACTGCCGGAGACTCATGCGGTTCGTGCTCCAACACGCCATCGGGCGGATGATTTCCGGCATGATGGTCCACTTCATAGCGGGCTTGCTTGTGGAATACCAGATACAGCAGGCGGAAGCTGTAAAACGATGTCACCAGCACACCCAGCACTACACCCCAATACGCTACTGAACTACCAAACCTGGTTGATTCGGCTACCGCTTCAATGATTGCGTCCTTGGAGAAAAAGCCGGAAAAGAATGGGAAACCCACCAGCGCCAAAGTGCCTATCCAGGCTGTCAGCCAGGTAATCGGCATTTGCTTGCGCAAACCGCCCATATACCGCATGTCTTGCTGGTGGTGCAGCGCAATAATCACTGAGCCCGCACCGAGGAACAGCAGGGCCTTGAAGAAAGCATGGGTCATCAGGTGGAAAATGGCGGCCGAGTAGGCAGATACACCCAAGGCGACCGTCATGTAGCCCAGCTGCGACAGCGTTGAGTAAGCTATCACTCGTTTGATGTCATTCTGCACAATGCCGATCAGCCCCATGGCCAGAGCTGTAAATACCCCGATCAGCATGACAAAACTAAGCGCCGCATCGCTGTATTCAAACAATGGCGACATGCGGGCCACCATGAAGATACCGGCGGTCACCATGGTAGCTGCGTGGATCAGCGCGGAAATCGGTGTCGGACCTTCCATGGAATCCGGCAACCACACATGCAAGGGTGCTTGTGCTGACTTACCCATAGCGCCGATAAACAGGCATACGCAGATCACGGTAATCAGTTGCCAGTCCATGCCAGGGATGATGCTGATCGTGCGGCCAACAATTTCGGGGGCCTGGGCAAATACTTCAGCGTAATTCAGCGATCCGGTGGCATAAAGTACCGCTGCAATCCCCAGCAGGAAACCGAAGTCGCCCACACGGTTGACCAGGAATGCCTTGAGGTTGGCAAAAATGGCCGACTCACGATTGAACCAGAAACCGATCAACAGATAGGACACCAGTCCTACTGCTTCCCAACCGAAAAACAGCTGCATGAAGTTGTTGGCCATGACCAGCATCAACATGGAGAAAGTAAACAGAGCAATGTAACTGAAGAAACGTTGATAGCCCGGATCTTCAGCCATGTAACCAATAGTGTAAATGTGCACCATCAGTGAAACAAAAGTTACTACACACATCATCAGGCTGGTCAGGTGGTCGACCAGGAAGCCCACTTCAAAGTGAATGCCGTCGGATACCATCCAGGTGTAAACGGTGTAATTGACGGTATCGAGATCGAGATAAATCTGTTGGTACAGCACCCAGGCAGACAGGAAGAAGGCAGCGCCTACGCCCAGTATGGCGACCCAATGTGCGCCGGAGCGACCCACTTGCTTACGCAGCAGTCCAGCAATGGCAGCTGCTGCCAGTGGCAGCAAAGGGATTAACAGAAGTGTAGTTTGCAGCTCCATGTCAGCCCTTCAAGTCATCAAGATCAGCAACATTGATGGTGCCGCGATTACGGAATAGCACGACCAGAATGGCCAGGCCAATAGCTGCTTCTGCTGCAGCTACCGTCAGGATAAAAAACACAAATACCTGTCCGTCCAGATTGCCGAGAAATCTGGAGAAGGCCACGAAATTCATATTGACCGACAGCAGCATCAACTCAATGCACATCAGCAACAGGATGACATTTTTCCGGTTCAGAAAAATGCCCGCCATGCTCAGGCAGAACAGGATGCCGCCCAGGGTAAGGAAATGTACCAATGTCAGCATCTGCTTATCCTCGCTGGTCCTGGCGTGGTTCGGATTTCACCTTGGCCAGCCGGATACGCTCATCACGCCGCACCAGCACTTGCCGGGCCGGATTCTGCACCTTGGCGCCGGTGCGTTGCCGCAAGGTCAGCGCAATGGCTGCAATAATGGCCACCAGCAGGATCAGACCCGCCACTTCGAAAGGCAGTAAATACTGTGTATACAGCAGCTCACCAAGTGCTTTGGTATTACTGAATCCTTCAGGATTGGGACTGGGAACCGGGAAAGCTGAAGCATCGAAACGACCACTGGTCCAGATCACCAGCATGAATTCCAGCGCCATCAGGGCCGCAATCAACAGGCCAACTGGCAAATAGCGGATAAAGCCTTCCCGCAAGGGCGCCATGTTGATGTCCAGCATCATGACCACGAACAGGAACAGAACCATTACGGCGCCTACATAAACCAGCACCAGCACGATGGCCAGGAATTCGGCTTCCAGCAACATCCAGATAGCCGCTGAGCTGAAAAAGGCCAGCACCAGGAACAAAGCGGCATAGACCGGGTTGCGCACCGTGATCACCATCACTGCTGCGCCAGTCAGTACCAGCGAGAAAAAATAAAATACAATTTCAATAATCGGCATATTCGAGTTCCGCCTAACGGTAGGCTGCGTCTTGCCGCCGATTCGCAGCAATACTGGTTTCAAACCGATCACCAATGGCCAGTAGCTGGTCCTTGGTCATGATATTTTCGCCACGGTTTTCAAAGTGATATTCCAATATGTCGGTTTCAACAATTGAATCGACCGGGCATGACTCCTCGCAAAAGCCGCAATAAATGCATTTGAACAGGTCAATGTCGTAACGGGTGGTGCGACGGGTACCGTCATCCCGTTGCGTGGATTCAATGGTGATGGCCAGGGCCGGGCAGACCGCCTCGCATAATTTGCAGGCTATGCAGCGCTCTTCACCATTCGGATAACGACGCAAAGCGTGCAAACCCCGAAAACGACCCGACTTGGGTGTCTTTTCTTCCGGATAGTTGATGGTGAATTTAGGCTTGAAGAAATATTTCAGGGTGACACCCAGGCCCATGAACAATTCCAGCAACATCAGACTTTTCAGATAACGGGATACGGCATCCATGTTCAGGCTCCTTTGGTCACCAGGCCAAACACCGCAAACACGGCGGCGACCATTACCCAAACGATGGTAATGGGTACAAAAACTTTCCAACCCAAGCGCATGATCTGGTCATAGCGGTAACGGGGGAAAGTAGCCCGCCACCACAGAAACAGAAACATGAAAAACACGGTTTTGGACAGGAACCAGAAAATACTGCCCTCACCCAACAGCGTATCACCGAGATAAGGCACGCCCTGGAAAGGTGACAACCAACCGCCGGCAAACATCACCGCAGTGAGGCCGGAGATCAGAATCATGTTGGCGTATTCCGCCAGGAAGAAAACTGCAAACGCTGCGCCAGAATATTCAACATGAAAACCGGCGACAATTTCGGACTCACCTTCTGCCACATCGAAGGGTGCGCGGTTGGTTTCTGCCACACCTGAGATCAGATAGACCACGAACAAAGGCAACAGCGGTAACCAGAACCAGTCAAACACACCGCCCTGCTGCGCCAATACGATTTCCCGCAGATTCAGACTGCCGGCCAGAATCAATACTCCGATCAGGGCGAAGCCCATGGCAATTTCATAGGAAACCATTTGCGCCGCTGAACGCATGGCACCCAGAAATGCGTATTTGGAATTCGACGCCCAGCCGGCGATGATCAGGCCATAAACGCCCAGTGATGACATGGCCAGGATGTAGATCAGTCCGGCATCCACATCCGCCAGCACCATCAAGTCATCAAATGGAACTACCGCCCAGACGGCAAAGGCCGGCGCCAATGAAAGCACGGGAGCCAACAGAAACAGGAATTTGTTGGCATCAGCCGGCAGTACAATTTCTTTCAGCAGTAATTTGAAAACGTCTGCAAATGGCTGCAGCAAACCCAACGGGCCGATTCGGTTTGGCCCTCTGCGTATCTGCATGTAGCCAATCACCTTGCGCTCAAAATAGGTGTAATAGGCTACCGTCAGGATCAATGGCACCACGATAGCCAGTATCTTCAACAGCAGGAAGATCATGTAAATCACCTGGTCGAGAAAGGACATCAGGCAACCTCCACGCTGATCGGTGCTACCGCGGCACCCAGTTCACGGGTCAAACAGGTCGCGCTGCGTATCCAGGCAGCCCCTGCAGGTACTGTCTCACTGACGCGCACCTCCGTTTCAATGAACTGCTCACCCTGGCGGACGCGGGCACGACCTGAGTCAATCAAGCCGAGGCGCTCTGCATCAGCCGGATTCAGCCCGACAAATTGGCTGTCTGCATGAGCGGTTTCCTGCAAGGCAGTTGAACGGCGACACAATGCGTCCACTGAAAACATGGGCACTTCGCCGACCCGGTACAGCCCGCTGAGAGTCGCATCATTATTTGTCAGGACAAATTCATCTGGCACGCTTGCAAGATCCGGGCTATGGGCCTGAATCTGGCTAATCATTTCAGTTTGCAACTCGGCGAGACTGACCTGGCTGAAGCCATCCAGCTGCAACTGGCCACCCAATTGCCGCAGGATTTTCCAGCCTGGACGGACATCGCCGCTGGCTCGACCGGCTGCTGCAAAACGGTAGCTGTCGCCATCGAGGTTAATCATACTGCCTTCGGACTCAGCCAGCGGGGCGTAGGGCAATAGCACGTCTGCTACTTCGCGCAAGCCATCGCTGACAAAAGCGCCAGCGGCAATTACACCTTTGGCGGCACGCAGCGCCTGCATGATGGCGGCAGGATTATCACAATCGTATTCCGGTTCGATATCCCACAGCAGCCAGCGCTGGCCCGACTCCGACCGAAAGTCAGCCGGGAAATCGCTGCCACCACTGCGGCTGCCACCGGGACCTCGATGTGGCACTGCGCCAGCCAGCCATGCACCTTGCGAATTTGAACCATGTGGCAGCAAGTTGAATGCGCTGTCCGTTGCTTTGGCTATCCAGGCTGCCAATTGACGCAGGGCAGCGGCTTGATGATGTGCCATGGCGAATTGACCGAGCAAAACTACGGACCGCTCTGCATTGATCAGCTGTTCGGCAATAGCAGTTTGCTCTGCACTGGCCGATTTGGCCTGGAACAGCGCATTCAGATTAGCCGGTAATTCAATATCTTTTAGTGTGCTGGTCGCCAGGGCAACACCTGCCAGTTCAGCCAGCATCTGTTGTGGGGCAACGATCAGTGTTTGCTTCAGACCAAAAACGAATTCCCAATCCAGAGGGTTGATGACCGAGATGGCTGCCCCTTTCTGCCAGGCTTTACGCAGGCGGTGGCCCAGGATGGGGGCCTCGTGGCGGATATTGCAACCCAGCATCAATACTGACTGGGCGTTTTCCAGCTCGGCGATCTTCATTTCGAATTGCGGTGCTTTGGCTCGCTGCGCATCATCCGAAAAATCCTGTTCCCGCAGGCGATGATCAATGCGGTTACTACCCAGCCCGCGGATTAAGCGCTGTGCCAGGAAGTGCTCTTCAGTTGCTGCAGATGGAGATAGCAATGCACTGAGTGGCGCATCAGAACTTGTCTGCAGTATTTCGCTGGCTTTCTGCAAAGCGTCTTCCCAACTGACCTCAGTCCATTGGCCATTCTGCTTGATCTGCGGTTGGGTCAACCTGTCTTCGGAATACAGGCCCATCACGCTGAAACGGTCCCGGTCCGACAACCAGGTTTCGTTGGTTTTTTCGTTTTCTTTTGGCACGGTGCGCAACAATTTCCCATTGTTGGCGTGGTGATGAACCAAGGAACCCACGCCATCATGTGCGGCTACCGATGACCGCGCCATCAATTCCCAGGCGCGGGCTGCAAACCGGAATGGTTTATTGGTCAGTGCGCCTACCGGGCACATATCAATGATGTTGCCAGACAATTCGGAATCAATGCTGTTCTGCACCAAGGTGCCAATTTCCAGTCGATCTCCCCGCCCTGCACCGCCCATCTCGGAGGTGCCGGCGATCTCTTCCAGGAAACGCACACAGCGGGTGCAATGAATACAACGGGTCATATCGGTTTGTATCAATGCACCCACATTTTTATCTTTGACCACGCGCTTGCGTTCGGTAAAGCGCGAAACCGAGCGGCCATAGCCCATGGCCAGATCCTGCAGTTCGCATTCGCCGCCCTGGTCACAGATGGGGCAATCCAGTGGATGATTGATCAGCAAAAACTCCATCACACCGTGTTGCGCATCAACCGCACGGCGGGAGTCGGTATAAACCTTCATGCCTTCCATCACCGGAGTGGCGCAAGCAGGCATGGGCTTGGGTGCCTTTTCCACATCCACCAGGCACATGCGGCAATTGGCTGCGATGGTCAGTTTCTTGTGATAACAGAAGCGGGGAATCTGTATGCCGGCCTTGTCGGTGGATTCAATAATCATCGAACCCTTGCGAGCCTGCATGGCCACACCATCGACTTCGATGTTGACCATGTCCACAGCCGGCTTGCTCATTTCCGCACTCATGCCGCCAACCCCTGCTGCTCATCCACCATGGAGCGACCATGGTTGACGTAGTATTCGAATTCGGGCCAGAAATTGCGCAACATACCCTGTACCGGCCAGGCAGCGGCTTCACCAAAGGCACAAATGGTATGGCCTTCAATCTGCCCTGCTGCGGAGCGCAATAACTCCAGTTCGCCGGGCTTGCCTTTGCCATCAACAATGCCCTGCAGCAAGCGGTGCATCCAGCCGGTGCCCTCGCGGCAAGGTGTGCACTGGCCACAGGATTCCATATGGTAAAAACGGGCAATACGAGTGCAGGCCTTGACCATGCAAGTGGAATCATCCATCACGATCACTGCACCCGAACCCAGACCGGAGCCAGCCTTGCTCAGCGAGTCATAGTCCATGGTGCATTCCAGCATGGCGTCTGCTGTCAACACCGGCATGGAAGATCCTCCAGGAATCACGCCTTTCAATTTGCGTCCGGGTCTCAAGCCACCAGCCATTTCCAGTAATTCTGCAAACGGTGTGCCCAGGGGTATTTCAAAATTGCCAGGGTTTTGAACATGGCCTGAAACTGAAAACACCTTGGGGCCGCCGTTGTTGGGCTTGCCGATTTTCAGGAACCAGTCCGAACCATTGCGCATGATATGTGGCACAGAAGCCAGGGTTTCGGTGTTATTGATGGTGGTGGGCTTACCGTACAAACCAAAGTTGGCGGGGAACGGCGGCTTGAAGCGCGGTAGCCCTTTCTTGCCTTCCAGCGATTCCATCAGGGCAGTTTCTTCACCGCAAATGTAGGCGCCGGCGCCGAGCACGGCGTAGATGTCCATATCAATGCCGGAACCCAGAATGTTCTTACCCAGCAAGCCTTCCTGGTAGGCCTCTTTCAAGGCCTGTTCGAAATGCTCAAAAGGTTCATGATGGAATTCGCCACGCAGGTAGTTGTAACCCACGGTGGCACCCATCGCATATCCAGCAATCGCAATACCTTCGATCACAGCGTGCGGATTGAAACGCAGAATATCGCGATCATGACAGGTGCCCGGCTCCGATTCATCGGAATTACACAATATGTATTTTTGTACCGGCGCTGAGCGCGGCATGAAGCTCCACTTCAAACCCGTCGGAAAACCGGCACCGCCGCGACCGCGCAATGCGGAGTCCTTCACCGTGTCGATAATTTTTTCCTGCGGCGTCTTTTCCTGCAGGATTTTGCGCCAGGCCTGATATCCATCAATGGAGAGATAAGTCTCCATCGACCAGGGAGTATCGGCATGTTGCGTTGTAAATACGACCTTGTGTCCTGACATGATCAATCTGTCCTCAGTCCAGTCCATCAAGGATGGCATCGATGGATTGTCTATCCAGCTTTTCATGATAGTGGCCATCTACAACCATCATGGGCGCGCCACAGCAGGCTGCCAGGCATTCCTCTTCGCGTATCAATGTGATGCGGCCATCATCGGTGGTCTCACCCATGCGAATGCCCAGCTTGCTCTCAATGTTTTTGACGATGTCTTCGGCACCGTTCAGCCAGCAGGAAATATTAGTGCAGACATTGACCTTGTGCCGGCCCACCGGATGCAAATCAAACATGGAGTAAAAACTGGCCACTTCGTGAGCCCAAACCGGTGGCAGTTGCAAATACCCAGCCACCGCTTCGATCAGTTCACGGCTCAGCCAACCGCCATTCTGCTGCTGGGCAGCCATCAAGGACTGGATCAGGGCCGAACGTTTCTGCTCAGCGGGAAACTTGGATACCCAATGGTCTATAGCCTGCAGGGTTTCAGCCGACAGCAGATCATTCTGATTTCCCATCTGCGCCTTGGCCATTAGCGATCTACCTCGCCAAATACCAGATCCTGGGTACTGATGATGGCCACGGCATCCGCCAGCATGTGGCCTCGAACCATTTCATCAAAAGCCGACAAATGGGCAAACCCAGGCGCCCGCAAATGCACCCGGAAAGGCTTGTTGGCCCCATCTGAAGCCAGGTAACAGCCAAATTCACCTTTGGGTGCTTCAATGGCGGCATAGGTTTCACCAACCGGCACACAATAACCTTCAGTGAAGAGTTTGAAATGGTGGATCATGGCTTCCATGTCTTCCTTCATTTCTTCGCGTGTGGGCGGAACAACTTTGAAATTCTTCAGCATCACCGGGCCTGGATGGGCACGCAGCCACTCAACACACTGCAGGATAATGCCGGCGCTCTGGCGCATTTCTTCCACCCGCACCAGGTAGCGGTCGTAACAATCGCCGTTCACGCCCACCGGAATATCAAACTCCACGCGATCGTACATGGCATAAGGTTGCTTTTTGCGCAGATCCCATTCGAAACCTGAGCCGCGCAACATCGGGCCTGAAAAACCCAGTTGCAAAGCCCGCTCCGGCGATACCACACCGATATTGACGGTTCGCTGCTTCCAAATGCGATTTTCGGTCAGCAGGGTTTCGTATTCATCAATTTTGCTCGGTACATCGCGGGTAAAAGCTTCAATGAAATCGAGTAAAGAGCCTTCGCGCCATTCATTCTTGCGCTTCAGGGCTTTACCCTTGGTCCAGCGTGATTCCTGGTAAACCGGCATGGTATCAGGCAGGTCACGGTACACGCCGCCAGGACGATAGTAAGTAGCATGCATACGTGCACCGGATACAGCCTCGTACATATCCATGACCATTTCCCGTTCGCGGAAGCAATAGAGAAATACCGTCATGGCGCCCAGGTCCAGTGCCGAAGACCCCAGCCACATCAAGTGGTTGGAAAAACGCGTCAGCTCATCGAACATGGTGCGTATCCACTGCGCACGGGCTGGTGCTTCCACGCCAAGCAGCTGCTCTATGGCCATTACATAGGCGTGCTCATTGCACATCATGGAAACATAGTCGAGCCGGTCCATATAGCCTATGGACTGATTGAAAGGCTTGCTTTCCGCCAGTTTTTCGGTTCCACGGTGCAGCAGTCCAACATGCGGATCAGCACGCACCACGGTTTCGCCGTCCATTTCCAGCACCAGCCGCAACACGCCGTGTGCTGCCGGGTGCTGCGGGCCAAAATTCATGGTGTAGTTTTGAATCTCAGACATGTTCAGTTCGCCTTGCCCTGATTTTCTGACTCTGATTCAGCCGCAAGGTCAATGTCGTCCGTCCAATAGCGGGTGTCCTTGCGTATCACGCGCGGTACCAGTACCCGAGGTTCGATTTCAACGGGCTCGTAAACCACGCGCTTTTTCTCGCTGTCGTAACGAACCGCTACATTGCCGATCAATGGGAAATCCTTGCGGAAAGGATGGCCAGTAAAACCATAGTCGGTCAGTAAGCGACGCAAATCGGGATGGCCTTCAAAAACGATGCCGAACAAATCAAAAGCTTCGCGCTCATACCAGTTAGCACAATTCCAAATGTCGGTCAGGCTGGGGATAATAGGCATGCCTTCATCAGGCGCAAAGCAACGCAGGCGTAAACGCGTATTGTGTTGCAGTGACAACAGATGAACCACAATTGCAAAGCGCTGTTTGAGCTGAGTGGCTTCCGGGCGCTCTGCCCAAGTGAAGCGGCCGGGGCCCATGCCTTCCACTCCGCGACTGAATCCTTCAGTTGTGGCATCGGTGGTTTCCCACTCGGTCTGCCCAAAACTGAGGTAGTCCAGGCCACATAAGTCGGTCAGCTGTTCATAAGCAAAGTCGGGCTCGTCGCGCAATATGCGACAACACTCCAGCCAATTTTCCGGAGCAACCTCCAGGGTGGCCACACCCCGTTGAAAACCCTTGACTACTGCCCGCTCGCCCAGACGGGCGGCGAACAATTCCGTGACTGCCTTGGCGGAATCGTTCATGCGACTACCGGGCTATGGTGTTGGTGCGGCGAATTTTTGCCTGCAACTGCAGAATGCCGAAAACCAGCGCTTCAGCTGTGGGCGGACAGCCTGGAACGTAGACGTCAACCGGTACGATGCGATCACAGCCACGGGTTACCGCATAGGAGTAATGGTAATAACCACCTCCATTGGCACAGGAGCCCATGGAAATGACCCATTTCGGATCGGGCATCTGGTCATAAACTTTACGCAAGGCCGGGGCCATCTTATTGCACAAGGTTCCGGCAACAATCATGACGTCGGATTGCCGCGGACTGGGGCGGAAAATGACGCCGTATCGATCCAGGTCATAACGTGCGCCGCCTGCCTGCATCATTTCAACTGCGCAACAGGCCAGACCAAAGGTCATGGGCCACATGGAACCGGTGCGAGCCCAGTTGATCAACGCATCCAGTGATGTGGTGACTACGCCACGCTCCAGCAAGGGGTTGTTGTCGGCATTGGGCCGCAGGATGTCTTCAACATCTGCGACGGGAACCGGGTTAATTACTCCCATTCGAGTGCCCCTTTCTTCCAGCAAAAAAAGAATCCCAGCACCAGTTCCAGCACAAAGATGAACATGGCGGTCAGCCCAACCAGGCCCAGCTTGTCCAGCACCAGTGCCCAGGGTATGAAAAAGGCAATTTCCAGATCGAAGATGATGAACAGAATGGCGACCAGGTAATAACGAACATCGAACTTGGTACGCGAATCTTCAAATGCTTCAAAGCCACACTCATAAGCCGAAAGCTTCTCATCGCTCGGAGCACGAGGACCCAGCAAGCCACCTATCGAGAGCAAGACAATACCCAGGATGGTCGATACCGCTATAAAAACCAGGATAGGAAAATATTCTGCGAGCATGCTCGTTGTACCGTCTTTATTGAATGGTGCCCAAGGCCGGACTCGAACCGGCACGGCTTTCGCCACTACCCCCTCAAGATAGCGTGTCTACCAATTCCACCACTTGGGCCTGCTAGCGTTAAACCAGATCAGGAACCGTCTGAATTCGATCCTGAGGTCGGATCGTCCTGGTTAACTTCCGCCTGATCGACTTCCGAAGGTGCCGAGCCCGTTTCATCAATGGATGGAAGATCTTCAACCGCGTCCGAGGCAGCCGGAATGGTGTTGTCTGTCTGTTCTTCAGTGCTGGACAGTGATTGCTGGGCTTCATCAATCTGATCCAGCATTTCCAGCCCAGGGTCACCCGCATCAATGTCAACTGATTGTGAGGTGGCTGGTGTACTGCTCAGCACGCCCAGATCCGTTTCAGGAGCATTGGACATACGAGAAACCAGCACCGCCATCAGCAAACTGATGCTACAAAACAAGGTGGCCAACACCCAGGTGGTGCGAGTCAGGAAATTGCCTGCGCCGCGGGCACCAAACACGGTGCCGGACGCACCGCTGCCGAAAGCTGCACCAGCAGTTGCGCCAGCGCCTTTCTGAATCAAGATCAAAGCCACCATGGCAATGGCGATTAACACATAAAAAATATTCAAAGCTTGCATAAATTCTCGTCCAGCGGGGAATCAGCTATTGGCTGCGGCGTAAATGGCGAGGAAATCGTCCGCTTTAAGCGATGCCCCACCAATCAATCCACCATCAATGTCTTTCCGCGCAAATAAATCGGCGGCATTGGATGGATTCACGCTGCCGCCGTACAGAATACGTATTTGACCGGCTATTATATCATCGTGTCCGGATAGTTTGTCACGTATGAAGGCGTGAATTTCCTGCGCTTGTTCCGGGCTGGCGGTTTTTCCGGTGCCAATGGCCCATACCGGTTCATAGGCAATGGTGGCTGAGGCAAAGCTGTCAATGCCGGATTTTTCCAACACGACGTCGATTTGATCTGCAATAACCTGCCGGGTTTCGCCCGATTCTCGCTGCTGCAGGGTTTCACCCACGCACAACACGGGCTCCAGGCCTGCTTCCAGAGCTGCTGCAAAACGCTCGGCCACATCTGCATTGGACTCACCAAACAGCGTGCGGCGCTCGGAATGACCTACCAGCACGTAGCGACAACCGAAATCCAGCAACATGGCGGCAGATACTTCACCTGTATACGCACCTTTGGGCGCGGGATGCAGCGTTTGCGCGCCCCAGTGGATAGGGCTGTCCTGCAGCTTTTTCTGCACACTGGATAAATAAGGGAATGGCGGGAAAACGGCCATTTCAGCAATTTCCGATTCTGCCACTCCAGCCAGCAACTTTTGCAACAACTCTTTGACCATGGGTCGGGAGCCATGCATTTTCCAGTTTCCGGCGACCAGTTTTTGACGCATAAATGATTCTCCTGAGCGGGCGCCAGAATACCCATGGTGTCAGCGGCACGCAAGCCAACCCAAGTCTAGCGGGGTAACCTGCTACGGATAGCCAGGGAAACTCTGAATTATTCAGAGCTTCCTTACCGATCTATCAATTGCTGGAACAAACCGATTTCTTCTGCGGTTTGCTGGCCTATACGGCACTGTTTCAGTGATCCGGGTAATTCGTGGCGCGAGACACCCAGAGGAATGACGGCCGCCATGATCTCCGCCCTGGTTTGCGGAAACAGCGGTTGCTTATTGGGGTCGGCATAGCCTTCGGGGTAAAACGGATCACCGGTTGCAAATACATATTTGTCAGTGGCTCCAAGCACATGCAGCAATTCATGGGTAATCACAATGTGGTTGTAGTTACGATTGTTCAGACCGGTATAGGCCTTGACCAACCCATAGCGCCCTTTACGCATACCGACGGACACACGCATCTCGCTGAACTCCCCTGGTTCGTGATAAATCAGGAAAATCTGGATGTCCGGCGCAATCAGTCCCGCCGGTTTTTCGCGTCGCCAAGCCCACCAGCGCATTTGCAAACTCCACCAGGCGATAGAAATGGTGCTGTGACGTTCCGGTATTGTTGGGGGTCGTTCTGCACTCACTGGCGCCAACTGGAACTGTAAGGGCGCAGCCATAACCACACTGTAACGGGCCAGTTCTTTCCTCAGGAAGTCATTGATGTCCTGAAAGTTCTCTGTCTCCAGCGTCCTGCCAAAGCGCATGCTGGCGGAATTTTCAGGATCAATTATCGGATACAAAGTAACCCAGATCGGTTGCCCCCAGCTAGCCAGCCTGCGCTCGGTCATCCAGGTTCCGGCCACGATGACGAACAGAATGCTGAGCAGAATGACAATCCGGACCAGCTTGAACAGACTCACGATCCGGCTACGGTCATCTTTTTCAGCAGTATGTCACCGCAGTGCACATTTCCGCGCGTATCCAGATTGCTGCCGCAAGCTTGTATATTCTTGAACATATCAAGCAAATTACCGGCTATGGTTACTTCTTCAACTGGAAAAGCAATCTCGCCCTGGTCAATGAAAAACCCCGTGGCGCCTCGCGAATAGTCACCGGTAACGGTACTCACGCCCTGCCCCATCAATTCTGTCACGTAAAAGCCCGTGCCCAGCTGTTGTCGCAAATCTTTAGTGGTAGCTGTACTGGGCTGAACCAGCAAATTACGTACCCCACCACCATTGGCAGTTGTCTGCAAACCCAGGCGCCGGGCAGAATAACTGGACAAAACATAGCGCAGCAATTTGCCATCAGCCACCAGGTCGGCATCCCGGGTAGCCACACCCTCATTATCAAACGCCGAACTGCCGAGCCCACGCAATAATCTCGGACGTTCGCTGATGCGCATCCAGTTGGGGAATATTTCCGTACCTGCAGCATCCTTGAGGAAAGAAGCATTGCGGTACAAAGTGGAGCCAGAAACCGCAGCCAACAGATGTCCAATCAGACCCTTGGCTACTTCGGCGGCAAACAACACAGGCATTTGGCCAGTTTTCAATTGCCTGGCGCCCATTCGGCTCAAAGTTTTGCGCGCCGCCTCCTGGCCGGTGATTTGTGGCTGCTCCAGCAGCGCCAGGTCACGACCCGCGTCATAACTGTAATCGCGTTGCATCTTATCGCCCTTGCCAGCGATCAGTACGCAGCTCTGGCTGTAGCGGGTGCCGGCACCGCGGCCCATAAAGCCATGACTATTACCGTACACACCCAGGCCGAGGCCAGCCTCAAAACTGCCACCTTCCGAGTTACTGATGCCACTATTCTGCAAGCCTGCAGCCTCACATTCGCGGGCGCGATCTATTGCCCGGTTAGCGTCCAGTGGGGTGGGATGCCAGCTATCCAGGTCAGGAAAATCCTGCGCCATCAGTTCAATTTCAGCCAGGCCATTGCAGGGGTCCGGCTGCGTAAAGCGGGCAATGTCCACAGCCCGGTCAACGCAGGCCAGGATGGATTCCGGTGCAAGATCAGCGCTACTGGCGTGAGCTTTTTGTTTGCCGGAATAGACGGTAATGCTGACCGAGCGATCCTGCATGTGTTCCAGGGTCTCCACTTCACCATGCCGCACCGTGACTGCCAGGCCCTTGCTGGTGTGAGCGGAAACCTCTGCCTGGGTAGCGCCTGCCTGGCGCGCCCTGGCCAGCGCGGCAGCCACACAATCCTGCAATGTATCGAGTTCTGATTCCCGGTCCATACCACCATGGGTTACCATGTTGTCATCAGGCATAGCATCCTTCCCCTTGCAAAGTAACCATTTTCCCGGAATCCATTATTGTGTCGCGAAATCGCAAACCCCACCACGACCCGGCTGTAAACGAGCCCGTCGATGATACCGACGAGCTTATTGAAATCAGCAAGAGCCAGCTGAAACGGGAAGCATTGGAAAAGAAATCACTGGCTTCAGAGCTGGTCGCACTGGGAAACAAACAATTTGCCAAAGCGCCGCTGGATGATGACCTGCGTGATGAAATTCGCGACGCGCGCAAAATCAAAGCCCATGTGGCGCGCAAAAGACAACTGCTGTTTGTGGCCAAGCAATTGCGTAATTCTGACACTACTGCGATTGAGCAATATCTGGAAAACCTGAACACCGACGCCAACCAGTTGACGCAACGGCAACATCGCGCCGAAAACTGGAGGGATTTTCTGATCAACGGTGGAGACAAGGCGCTGGCTGAGTTCCTGCGATCAAGGCCAGACGCCGATCGCCAGGCTTTACGCCAGCTCATACGCAATGCCCAACAGGAGCTGGCTGCAGCGAAACCGCCCGCGTCCGCACGTTCGCTGTTTCGCATGTTGCGCGACCTGGACAGCAGCGAGACATTACCTGCCTGCCCGTAACACAACAGTCTGAAGGCAGATGTAATTCACGATGCTTCGGTGCCGCCCACCGTCAGCCCATCGATGCGCAATGTAGGCTGACCCACACCTACCGGCACACTTTGCCCTTCTTTGCCACAAACACCCACACCGGCATCCAGCTTCAGATCATTCCCCACCATGGAAACCCGGGTCATGGCTTCGGGGCCATTACCAATCAGTGTCGCGCCGCGTACTGGCCGGGTGACTTTGCCATTCTCGATCAAATAGGCTTCGCTGGCCGAAAATACAAAACGACCGGAAGTAATATCCACCTGGCCGCCGGCAAAATTTACGGCGTACAGGCCTTTTTTCACAGAGGCTATGATTTCTTCCGGTGCATGTTCACCGGGCAGCATAAAGGTGTTGGTCATTCTGGGCATGGGCAAGTGTGCAAACGATTCGCGCCGGCCATTGCCGGTCAGGGGCATGTTCATCAGGCCCGCATTCATCTTGTCCTGCATGTAGCCTTTCAATATTCCGTCTTCAATCAACACGGTCTGTTCGGTGGGCGTACCTTCATCGTCCACGGTCAGTGATCCGCGGCGTTGCTGCAGCGTGCCATCATCAACCACAGTCACGCCTTTGGCAGCCACCTGTTCTCCCAAGCGCCCCGAAAACGCGGAAGTACCCTTGCGATTGAAATCACCTTCCAGGCCATGGCCGACTGCCTCGTGTAACAACACACCTGGCCAACCCGGCCCCAGAACCACTGTCATGGTTCCTGCAGGAGCCGCTTCTGCTTCGAGGTTGACCAAAGCCTGACGCACTGCTTCATCGGCAAATTTCTGCCAGGCATTGTCCAGCAGCAATTCGCGATAACTGAAGCGGCCACCACCACCGTCGCTGCCTTGCTCCCGACGTTTGCCCTGTTCCGCTATGACCGAAACATTCAGGCGCACCAGTGGCCGTACATCGGCTGCCAGGGTTCCATCGGTATTGGCCACCAATATGGTCTCATGAGTGGCTGCGAGGCTGACGACCACCTGGCTGACGCGCTTATCGCGCGAACGCGCATAGGTGTCGATCTGCCGCAGCAGGTCAACTTTTTCAGCCGCGCCCAAGATGAGCATGGGGTCATCGGCTGTATACAAGGGCTGTACCTGCCTGGACTTCCAGGCCTGAACTCGCCCACTGTCGCCATGTGAGGCAATGGCCCGGGCTGCTTTTGAAGCTTCCAACAAAGACGGCAGGATGATTTCATCGGCATAGGCAAAGCCAGTGCGATCGCCACTGATGGCACGTATGCCTACGCCTTTTTCTATTGAGTGCGAACCACTGCGTACCAGGCCGTCTTCCAGCATCCAGGACTCATGACGGGTGGACTGGAAATACAGGTCCCCGGAATCCACCGCAGGCCCCATCAGATCGGACAAAACGCGTTGCAATGCAGTCTGGTCCAGGCCTCCTGGCTCCAGCAACTGTTGTTCAGCTATTGTGATGACATCATTCATCGGATGTTCCCTGCTCTCCCTGGTCAGCCACCGATTCCTGTTCTGTGCCCTTAACTATGGGCTCAATCACAGGCTCATCCCAGCTACCCTTGATGGTGTATTGTACTTGTGTTGCTTTGCCCAATTGCTCATGCAGTAAACCCTGCAGGGCCAAGCCAGCTGCTGCCCCACCAGGGCCAGCGGCTATCGCTCCAATCACCGGCAATGTATTTCCCACGCCGGGCATTACTGTCATCTGCTGGTCATACTGCTGTTTTACAAGGTCGGTACTACCGCTGAGGCGGATACTGGCAGCCGAAGAAGTCAATTTGACATCGTCAGTAGTAGCCGTTCCATTCTCCATCCGGAAAGTTCCGGTGGCTGTTTCAAAACCAAAACCGGAATCAAACACATCGCGAAAATCCAGCGACAGGCGCCGTGGCAGCGATTGTATACTCAGCAAGCCCAGTATTTTGCCTGTGCCACTGTTGGCATTGGTAATTTGTCCGCGGGTGACGCTGAAATCTATTTCGCCATTCAAGCGCGCCAATGCAAACGCTGCCGGTGAGCCAGGCCACCAGGCGTGAAAATTCAACACGGTTTGCCCGCCTTGCAGTGAGGTGCTGAATTCCAGAGAATTCAGCAAATCACCCAGCGATTCCGCTGTCATCATGATGTCAAATGCAGAACGCAAACCCTGCTCCTGCAATGACCAGTCACCACTGGCGCGAACTGACAGAGAGTCCGAGTTGGCCTCTATGGTTTCAAAATGAAAGCCCTCAGAGGTGGGGTAGGCTTCTATGCGGGTTTCACCCATTTCCAGGCCTGCATAGCGGAATGACTGGGCGTACAAGTGCAGTTCCGGCAACTCCGCCGGATTGGAATCCGTATCCATCCCCTCAGAAATGGGTTTCCCCAATGCCAGACGTTCGAACTCGGCATTCAGACTGTTCTGGCCGGTTGGGCCCACAGTAAACATGACGTGCCCGGCAATTTCCTCAGCGTCAAATTCCGCACGGATATCATTACCGCTGAAATCAACGCCAAGACCGACCTGGTCGAAAATACGATCCAGAAAAATAAGCTGGTCGGTATGGATTTCGAAGCCGTCCAGCGGTAAATCGCCCAAGCCTTTGCCTGGACGCGTAGCCTCCACCAGCAGATCCACCCAGCCATCCAGATCCAGGCGACCCAGGGTTCCGGCCAGTTGGACACCACTATCCATGGGCAAACTTGCCGCGGTCGCCGAACCCAGAGATACCGCAGCGCGTTGTACTTTTGGAAGCTGGGAATCTGCGGATCCCTTGCCCAGCACTTCCGCCGTGATGAACAGTTCCTGGTTCAATCCCAGCTGCAGCAGTCGCTTGCTGCCGGTTAGTGGATATTGCAGCGAGAATGGCCAGATTTCGAAGTCTGCCTTGGCCAGCGGCGCGGGAAAATCAAGTTGAATACCCTGTAAATTGGCATCAAGTTGCAATATAACGGGCTGTCCAGGCTCGGCCGTTTTAGCCGGCACGCGTATCTGTGCCAACCACTCGGTGCTGCCCTGGATATGGCTGGCGAACTCTGCCCGCTCAAGCAGGGCATCAGGCATAACATCGACTACGTCAAACTGGCCTTTCAGCTCAGTTTGAATGCCCCAGTCTTCGTCACCGCCCACTTTTAAACTCAGCCTGGCAGGCTTGCCCTTATAGCTGGCGGCCAGATTTTCTCCGCGTACCTGCAGCTGATCAAAGCGCAGTTTGCCTGCCACTGAATCAACCCGCACACCCGACGCTCGGTCCAAAAAGCTGCCTTTGCTGACTTGCGCGTCACCTTTCAGCTGCAGGCTGCCAGCTCGCTTACCCAGAGGCAGTTCCAGTTTGCCCCTGACCTTAACGTTGCCGCCAAAGCTGAATGGACTGAGATCCACTTCATCCACTGGCAGCAGGGGTGTTTTTTGCAACAGCTTCAGCACATCACTGACTTTCTCGCTACCCTGGAAAGTAACTTCCAGCAAAGCATCAGCAAAACTTTCAATGCGGGCTGAAGCCTGTGTCACTGGTATGCCGCCAAATGATTCAGCCCGCCCTTCCAGTAACATGCCGGCGGCAATGAATTGCGCCGTGGCTGAGACTTGCTGCAACTCTGGCCAACCCGAAGCAAAACTCAATTCACCGTTCTCTATCAGCGCCCTCGCTTCGAATCGCCCGGTACCATTGCTGAACGGCCAATCGTCCATGTCGCCATGAATTGACACCCGACCAGAGCTGACCTGGCCTGCACGCAGATTGCGGCGTAACCAGTCAGTTACAGCATCCGGCATGATGCCTATGGGCCAATAGGGTGAAAGTTTTGCGATATCCAGCCTGAACACTTCGGCATTGATATCCACGGCTGGCCGATTCTCGCTGGCAACGATACGAATATCGCCTTGTGCAGACAGGTCATCATTAAACAGGTGACAGCTGTGCAGATCGACTTGCCAATTCGATCCCAGCTGCAGTTCTGTCTCGCACTCGGGCAAGCTGAGTTGCAGTGTTTCGCTGAACATTTCCGGCCAAACGACCTGCAAGACCGGCGCGTTGAGGCTGAGCACACCTTGTCCTTCCTGCAAACTGATCTCGCCATTCAAGCCTTGCAGTGCGGGTAGTCCTGGCCAGTTGCTGAACGACACATTGCGAAATTCCCCGGCCAACCAGCGAATGCTCCAGTCAGCAGCGAGGACCAGATCGAAATCTGTCAGGCTGCCGTCAATATTGGTGGGCAGGCTTTCAGGCCATGGCTGGCTCAGCAAAGCCATGAGGTCCCTGGATAGGGGCAGGAAGTCCTGCACCGGCAAATAGTCGGCTCCCACCCACAGACCAAGATCTTTCTCAATGTTCCTGGAAATTGTCAGGCCGGGCATTTCCAAACGCAAATCGCCCTGGCTGAGCTTGATTGCCGAGAGGTCGAACTGCCAGGATTTCGCATTGCTCATTTGCAAGGAAAACTGACTGCCGAATTGATGCAGGTACAAGTCAGTTGTGCCATTGCTCAGCGAGGCATTGCGAATTTCAAAGCTGCCGTCCTGGATAAGCGGCTGCCCCTCCGACCACTGGCCCCAGACTTCGGCAGCCAAATCACCTTGCTGCGGTATCAGGGGATGTAGCGGTAAGCTGTCCTGCAGTTGCAGCAGTGAAAGGTCGCTGATGGACCAATGCCATGAAGCATTTTGCACGCCACCGCCAGGCTTGATGCTGGCCACAGCCATTCCTTCAAGCGCGCCATACTGGCGCCCGCTGACCGTATCGGTCAGGTTCGACTCCAGGGTGACCGCCAGGCTGTCATCCGTCATCTGCAATTGTGCATTGATGCCAGACAGGTGTAATTGGGTTGACAACTTTTCATCAACCAGGTCCAGTCTTGAATTCTCCAGCCGCAACTCCCCAACGCCGCCCAACTTATCCAGGCTCATGGCCGGACGCGGCCCGGCAACGGAACCCGAACCTGCACCTGAACTACCACTCAAGCCGAGACCAGAAAGATGCAGACGGCCTTGCACATCCCGTACCAGCTGCAGATCTGCACCTATCACCAGAAAGTTGTAGAAAGCCTGGCCCGGAATCAACAGGCTCAAGGGTTTAAGTTCCAGAGCTGCTTCCGCGATCAGAATTTCATCCGCGGTAGTACTTTTATCCTGCGACTGTATACGCAGCCCTTTCAGCGTCAGTCGCGGACCAAAAGCCCGCCACTGACCGGCAAAACTTTCTACACTGACCGGGTGGCCAAATTCTTCTGACAACCAGCTTTCAAGCTGGGGCTGGTAGCGCTCGCTGTAGGGCATCAACAACTTGCCCACTCCAACCAGGATTGCGGCAAAGATCACCAGTATGGAAAATGCTGTCCATAACAGACTGCGCAAGCGACGCAGCCATTTGGCAAGACTGATCACAGCGACAGACCTGGATGTGGCAAGGTAATTTCCAGCTCAGAGCAAAACCACATCAAATTGTTCCTGTGAGTACTGCTCTTCAGTCTGGAAACGAATCGACCGACCTATTAACTCTTCCAGCTCAGCCACCACACCGGATTGCTCGTCCAGCACTTCAGCGACCACTGCCGGCGCAGCCAGCACCATTAACTTGGTGGCTTCAAACTGGCGGCCGGAACGCAGTATTTCCCGAAATATCTCCAGACTGACGGTTTCAGCACTTTTCACCGTGCCCCGCCCGGAGCAGGTGGGACAGGTAACACATAGTCTGTGCTCCAGACTTTCGATGGTGCGCTTGCGGGTCATTTCCACCAGACCCAGGCTGGACAACTCGCTGACGCCAGTCTTGGCGTGATCGCGCTCCAATGCACGACTTAAGGAACGCATAACCTGGCGCTTGTGTTCTTCATCCGCCATATCGATAAAGTCGATAATGATGATGCCGCCCAGGTTGCGTAACCGTAGCTGCCTGGCAATCGACTGGCTGGCTTCCAGGTTGGTTTTGTAAATGGTGTCTTCCTGGTTGCGCGAACCCACAAAGCCACCGGTGTTCACATCTATGGTGGTCATGGCTTCTGTCTGGTCAAACACCAGGTAACCACCCGACTTCAGGGGCACTTCCCGTCGCAGGGCCGTTTCAATTTCATCCTCTATACCAAACAAGTCGAATATGGGCCGCTCACCGTCGTAAGCCTCGATGCGATTAAGCCAGGCGGGAATAAAAGCGGCTGCAAATTTCTGTGCCCGCTCCAATACCTGGGCGGAATCGATCCGTACCCGTTCAACGTTGGCATGCATCATGTCGCGCAAAGCCCGCAAAGGCAGCGACAGTTCTTCGTATATGCATTCGCCACTGCGCGCTTCACCGGCACGCTGTTCTATGGTCTGCCAAACCTTGGCGAGATAGGCCATATCTGCAGACAGGGCAAAAGGATCAACCCCTTCAGCATTGGTGCGAACAATATAACCCCGGCCTGTATCGGCAGGACGTAATGTTTCCACCATGGTTTTCAAGCGCTCGCGTTCGGCCGGTTCTTCTATACGGATGGATACCCCAACGGTGTCCGAATCGGGCAGCAGTACGAGGAAACGTGAAGGTATGCTGATATTGGTGGTCAGGCGGGCACCTTTGCTACCCATGGGATCCTTGATCACCTGCACGATGACTTCCTGGCCGGCTCGCAGCAATTCCGCAATCAGAGGCACACGGGACTCACCTTCTTCCAAAGATGGGTCATCGCGGGTCATATCACTGGCATGCAAAAAGGCCGTGCGTTCCAGGCCGATTTCCACGAAAGCCGCCTGCAATCCCGGCAATACACGTGACACAGTGCCTTTGAAAATGTTGCCTATATAACCGAAGCGACCGTCGCGTTCCAGCCAAACCTCCTGCAACATGCCGCCTTCAACCAGCGCTACGCGGGTTTCAGAAGGGGTCGCATTGATCAGGATTTCTTCTCTCACGTGGCGACCTCGCAAACTGCCGAATGACAGGGCGACAGGCTGAAACCGCTTGCCCGCAGCAACTCCATGGTTTCATACAGTGGCAAACCCATCACGCCTGAATAGCTACCCCTGATTTCACAGATGCGGTGCGCTGCACAACCCTGCACCCCATAGGCCCCGGCTTTGTCCATGGGTTCGCCGCTGGCAACGTAAGCAGTAATCCAATGTTCTTCCAGCGGGGCAAAGTGCACCTGGGTGATGCTCAGTCGGCTGGAAAACTGACGATTTCTGTCTATCAACACTACCGCGGAATATACTTCGTGCCACTGGCCACTTAGTCTTGCCAGCATTTCAGCCGCTTCTGCAGCGTCGCCCGGCTTACCCAGTATTTGCTCTGCAATCACAACTGCGGTATCGGCTGCCAATATGGGCAAACCAGATTCATTGTCTTGAGTAATCGCTTCAGCCTTGTTCCGCGCCACGCGACAGACATAATCAGCGGGACCCTCTCCGGGCAGGCCGGATTCGTCTGCATCGCTGATTTCCACACGAAAACGCATTCCAAGTTGCTTGAGTAATTCATGCCGACGCGGCGAAGCCGATGCCAAAATTAATTGATCTGGAAATTGTTCCAATGACTGTTGGGACGAAGGTCTCAATTCACTTACTCACGGTGATAGGGATGGTTCTGGGTGATAGACCAGCCACGATACAGCTGTTCAGCGAGGATCACCCGTACCAGCATATGGGGCAGGGTCAATTTACCCAGGGACCAGTGCGCTTCGGCACGTTTCAGGCAAGCGGGATCCAGGCCATCCGGTCCGCCGATCAGGAAAGAGATGTCCCTGCCTTGCTGCATCCAGAGTTTCATCTGTTCTGCCAACTCCAGAGTAGTCCATTGTTGCCCGCCCGCATCCATGGCAACCAGGCCATTGCTGGCGGGTACGGCAGAAAGCAAAGCGGCGGATTCGCTGGCGCGCAGGATTTCCGCTTTGCTGGAGCGGGTGCGGCGGCTCAATGGCAACTCTTTCAATTCCAGTTCCAGTCCACGCGGGAAACGCTTGGCGTACTCACCCCAGCCGCGCGCCACCCAATCGGGCATGCGCTGTCCTATGGCTACAACGCTGAAACGCATGTGTCAGCTGAAACTCGTTCAGGACTGAGACGCAGCACTGCTGCGCCGTTTTGAACCTGCTTCCCAGAGTTTTTCAAGATTGTAAAAGGCGCGGGTTTGGGGCTGCATCAGGTGCACGATGATGTCATTCAGGTCCACCAGTACCCACTGGCCTTCTTTTTCACCTTCAATACCCAGTGGAAGATGACCCGCTGCCTTGGCTTTAATGACCAGATTTTCGGCCATGGATTGCACATGCCGGCTGGAGTTACCGGAAGCCAGCACAAACAGGTCGGTCAGTGAGTTTTGCGCAGAAACATCGATTTCCTGAATATCGATGGCTTTGAAATCCTCCAGGGAACTGAGTACCAGTTGCCGGAGATCTTGGAATGAGGGTTCGCCAGAGTTAGTCAATAGTTCATTCACCTTGCTGATTAGTTTGGGTACTCTGAATTATTCAGAGCCTGTGCGGACACACGGATGTGCCGCCATTTTCATTGACTATAAGGTAATGAAAATGAAGCCAAACAAAAATCACACTTTTTGTTTGGCTTGCTCTGAGAATTCATGGATGAATTATTCAGAGCCATACATGTAGTAGGGAATTCTAGACCCTTGACCCCATTCCCGCAAAAATAAATATAAAGTGACTACATTCAGTCAGTGCCAGCAGTGTATAAGCCCTGTAGCCCGATATAAGCAATCACTGCCTCTGGCAGCAGGAAACGGCAGGACTGCCCGAGTCGCAATCGCTGCCGTATATCGGTAGAGGAAATCGCCAACTGGGTTACTTCCAGCGGCAGCACCAACCCACTTGCCTGCTGTTGCAAGGCCACAAGCTGCGTGCGCAGTCGCGGCTGGATTTCTGCGGACAATTCGGCAGAGTATTCATGCACCGCATCAGGCCTGCGCATGACGATGATATGCGCCAGCTCGAACAAGCGACGCCAATGCATCCAGCTGTCCAGCTGGTTGACTGCGTCTTGACCGACCAACAGCGACAAAGGTTGCCGGGGGCCGATTTCAGCGCGGAATTCGGACAGGGTATCGACCATGTACGAATATCCGGCGCGCTGCACTTCCCGTGGATCGACCTGCAGGTCTGGATAGTCGTTGACTGCCAACTGCAACATGGTCAGTCGATCAGCAGCAGTTGCATCAGTGCCGTTACGATGCGGGGGATTACCGGCCGGCAACAGGGTCAGACTGCCCAGTTGCAGACTTTCTTTGGCCTCGACAGCCGCACGCAGATGACCAAAGTGAACCGGGTCAAAAGTGCCCCCCAAAATTGCCAGCATGCCTGCTGTGCTTGTACTCACCTCGCCCCTGCCCGACTTCTGCTTTTGCCCACCGGGTTATCTGCCAGCGCCAGATCCAGCAGCAATTGTTCCAGGGTTTGCCAGGGGTCGCCGCTGCGCTGACCTTTGCTCTGCTGATCAATTTTCGACAAAGTGCTGAATGACGCACTCAGGGTTTTAGCGGGTATGCGCCGCAAGGCCTGGCGCATCTGCGGCTGGTGTATCTGGTATACGCGGTTGCGGGCAAAAGCGCTGCCTTCGGAGGCGCCAGCAGCAATGCTGGCCCTGACTGCCTCTAGCTGTGACAGCTGGTAGTTCAGGGCACCCATGACAGCCTGTATGGCCATGCCAGTGCGCTGCAATCCTGCCGCCACCCGCAAACAATCCGCTGCCTTGCCTTGCATCAGGCATTCACCCAGGCGGAATGCGTCAAATCGTGCATTACTGCTGACCACATTGCGGATGGTATCGACAGTGACCAGTGAACCCGAATTCAGCAAGCTGATTTTGTCGATTTCCTGTTGCGCGGCCAGCAAATTGCCTTCCACAAAATCTGCCAGCAACCGCACGGCTTCAGCATCGGCTTTCAGGCCAGCAATTTGCAAGCGTTTACTGATCCAGGCTGGCAATTCATTGGCTTTGATCGGCCAGATCTCCACCACTACTCCAGCTCTGGCCAGCTCGCTGGCCCACTTGGTTTTGCGCGTGGCAGCATCCCAGGCGCCGCAACTGATAAGCAACAGCACATCGGGGTCAGGCTGCTTGCAGAATTCCACAAAGTATTTGCTGCCTTCCATGCCCGGCTTGCCGGTTGGTATGCGCAGGTCAATTATTTTGCGACTGGAGAACAGCGATTGCTCCATGCCAGCCATTTGCAGCCCCTGCCAATCGAAGGACTTTTCAACCTGGAAAATCTGTCGCTCCAAAAAGCCTTGCTCACGTGCAGCGCGAATGATGTGGTCACGCGACTCCTGAACCAACAGCGGTTCAGCACCTGCCAGCAGATACACGGAATCAAGCCCTTTGGCCAGGGAGCGGGGCAGACTTTCGGGGCGTATGCTCAAAATCTTGCAGTCAGGGCTGGCTGCCGACAATTTCCAGACGCGAAATCAACAGCCGGGACAAGGTATTGGCCAGGTCTTCCTTGACGTACTCCTGTTCCCGCGACACTGCCAGGATCTGTTGTTCGTCGAAACTGATTTCACGGCTCTGGCGTATGGTCTGCAGAGGCACCAGATCTTTGCCCTGCGGGTCAGTGAGCCTGAACTGCACCGTATGTATCATGCGGTATTCACGTACCCGGGCGTTGTCACCGATGGACAGGACTTCGGTAAGCACTTCGTTTTTGGATATTTCCAAAATGGCAGTGGCGCGGTCCTGGTTGACGAACTTCACCCCAGACTGTTCCAGCTGCACACGCACCCGTCGGCCCAATTGACTGTATTCATCAGCAATCACCAACTGCGTATTCTGCATTTGCGGCGGAAGTTCGGCCTTTTCCCGCAATTGAAAGCCGCAGGCACTGAGCAGCAGCGACAGAAGCAGTATTAAAACTATGCGCAGGAGGTTCATCAGCCCACCACTATATTCAGCAAACGATCGGGTACTAAAATGACTTTGCGTATACTCACGCCTTCAAGATGCCGTTGTATATTTTCGATTTGCAAAGCCTGCTCCAGAGCCGAATCTTTGTCTATGCCCGGGCTGGCTTCCAGCCTGCCCCTGACTTTGCCGTTGATCTGTATCACCAGTTCAAGCTGCAGCTTTTTGCGGGCGGCTTCATCAGCCTCCGGCCAACTGGCTGAGTACAAGGCAGTGGTCTCGCCCAAAGCAGCCCACAGATTTTCACAGACATGCGGAATGATGGGATTCAGCATTCGTACGATAGCCAGGCAGGCTTCCTGTTGCACTGCCCGGCCCTGTTCACTGTGATCATCGAAGCGCGACAAGTGGTTGCACAGCTCCATGATGGCCGCAATGGCGGTATTAAAGGTATAGCGCCGACTGACATCGTCCGATACCTTGGCAATGGCATCATGCAGCAAGCGGCGCATTTCTTTCTGTTCATCATTCAGCGATGTGATATCCAGGACTACCGTCGGCCCCTGATCGATATGCGTGTTGACCAGGGTCCACAAGCGTTTGATAAAGCGGAATGCACCCTCCACTCCCGAATCCGACCACTCCAGTGATTGATCCGGTGGCGCCGCAAACATGGAGAACAGCCGTACCGTATCGGCTCCGTAACGGTCCACCAGACCTTGTGGATCTACTCCGTTGTTCTTGGACTTGGACATTTTCTCAACTGCGCCCAATTGTACGGCCGATCCATCCGCGCGCAATTTTCCGCCGGTAATCTTGCCGCGTTCATCGCGCTCCAACTCGACGTCTGCCGGGTTGATCCAGTCCGTCTGGCCATCGGTCCCTGAACGACTGAAGGTTTCCGCCACCACCATGCCCTGACACAACAGGTTGGTAGCCGGTTCGTCCGATTGCACCAGGCCCGCATCACGCATCAGCTTATGGTAGAAGCGGAAATACATCAGGTGCAGGATGGCGTGTTCGATGCCACCGATGTACTGATCCATCGGCATCCAGTAGTCGGCACCGTCCGCCACCATTTTTTCCGTGTTGGCCGGATCGCAGTAGCGCATGAAGTACCAGGACGAGTCCACGAAGGTGTCCATGGTGTCGGTCTCGCGGCGCGCGGGCTGGCCACACACCGGGCAGACCACGCCGGCGTGGAAGCCTTCGTGCTTGTGCAGCGGGTTGCCCGAGCCGTCGGGAATGCAGTCCTGCGGCAGCACCACCGGCAGGTCTTGCTCGGGCACGGGCACGGCCCCGTGTTCGGCGCAATGGATGATGGGGATGGGCGTGCCCCAGTAGCGCTGGCGGCTCACGCCCCAGTCGCGCAGGCGGAAGGTGGTCTTCTTCTCGCCCAGGCCCTTGGCCGCGAGCTGTGCCGCCACCGCGTCCACCGCCGCCTTGTAGGGCAGGCCGTCGAAGGCACCGGAGTTGACGCAGACGGCGCGCTGCTTGTCGCCATACCAGTCGGCCCACGTCTGCAGGTCGAAACTCTCGCCCTCCGCCGCCACCACCTGCTGGATCTTCAGGTTGTATTTCTTCGCGAATGCAAAGTCGCGCTCGTCGTGCGCGGGCACACCCATCACCGCGCCGTCGCCGTAGCTCATCAGCACGTAGTTGCCCACCCACACGGCAACGGCCTCGCCGGTCAGCGGGTGCATCACGGAGAGACCCGTGGCCATACCCTTCTTTTCCTGCGTGGCCAGTTCGGCTTCGGTGGTGCCACCGGTCTTGCATTCTTCGATGAACGCGGCCAGCGCCGGGTTGTTCGCGGCCGCGTGCGTGGCCAACGCATGTTCGGGCGCCACGGCGCAGAAGGTCACGCCCATGATGGTGTCGGCGCGCGTGGTGAAGACGTACATCTTCCCGTCACCGATCAAGGCGCCACTGGCGTCCTGGATGGTGTGCGGGAACGCGAAACGCACGCCCTCGCTCTTGCCGATCCAGTTCTCCTGCATCAGCCGCACCTTGTCGGGCCAGCCATTGAGGGTGGCCTTGGGGTTGCCGATCTGCACGTGGTCGAGCAGCTCTTCGGCGTA
>JBBKVS010000236.1:0-4788 GCA_037968555.1 Lysobacterales bacterium
AATGGGGGTGAGGTCGCCACAGCCCAGGTCCAGTATGCTGATGGGTCGCTGATATCGTTGCAGAACCTGTTTCTGTAACTGGCCGAAAAACAAGCGGTGATCCATGTAATCATGAATCAACAATTTCTCGTAAACACGCCACTCTTCAAAAATTTTTTCGCCCACTGCGGTAACCTGCTCAAGCCATCACGAGATCAAGCAGTTTAGCCAACTGCAAGCACAATTGGCACTCATTTAGTACTTTCAGGGGGTGACCGGCTGGACAAAATTCACCCGGCAATTGCCGGGTGAATTCAATATGCGGCTGAGCTTTGAGTTCAGGTCATACGCCTGATCGCCAGACCACCAATCCCCAACATCAGCAACAAGAGTAATAGTTTCGCTTGCTGGCTGAGTATCGGTATGCCTTCGAAGAACACGGTGTTGGTGACCGTGCAGGCATCACCCTGACCGGCCTTGATCAGCAGCTCAGTGCACTCGTTGGTGACCTCGACAAAATCGCTGTTGAGATCTTCCACCACCCAGCAATGATTGGATGGGTATTCAGGAACGACGCTGGCGTGGAACACGGCAGGTTCATCATCACTGAATTCCTTGCACCAGTAGAGCGTATCGCCATTGTCACCCTGACTGCTTTCAATCATCTGCTTGAGGCCACAGTACTCATCGCCGTTCTCAATTACCGGCGCATCACAATACAGAGTGAGGCGGTAACCGGTATCCAGGTCCGAGGGACTGCTGCTGCCTTCAAATACCCACTCCTTGGTAATCACCACCGGTTGCGGGTCAGCGTCGTTGGTCACGTCACAGTACAACTCGGCACCACCGGTGATGCCAGTAAACTGGCAGCCGAACAGCTCGTTCTGCACTGCTACATCATCGTCATCCTGTTGCATGGTGACACCGCCGTCGTAACTTGGCGTATAGCCAGGCAGCAAATCGGTGTCTTCACTGGCCAGGCAATCCAGCGTGCCATCAGTAAAGCTGGTGATAACAAACTCAACGTAGTTTTCTACACCTTCAGTAATCACCTTGTCCTGGTCAAGGATCAAGCCGGTGTTGCAATCCAGCAAAACGGTAACCGGAGTCGGGTTATCGCCATCGGTGAAGTCCTTGGTCATGCGGACCGTGGCGCGAGTCACTGCATTGGTGATGGTGCAGGAATAGTTTCCGCCGAGATCCATATCAGCCACTGGATCGACATCACATTCCTCAGTGCGGTCTACTTCGTAGTAGCCAGCAGGTACGGTTTCGATTACCGAACAGACCGTGCTGTCCTTATCGAAGCGTCGCCATTGCAGTGCTGCAGGCGTCATAGCTTCCAACGGGTCGGCGAAGCCAAGCCCCACGTCGTCACTGCATTCGAGATGCACGGCCACAGGTCCCGCTCCACCAGATTCGTATTCCTTGAACACGTCCCAGTTGGCCGTAGGCCAGCGTATGGCAGTGTCTTCAGTAGCTGAATCATCCTCCGGATTGATGATGACCTCATTGCCGCCCGAGCCGGTCACCGAGATGGTATTGCTGACGATGTCGGTTTCTTCAGCCTGCAAAGGCACGGTAACGAAGACTGCCAGCGAGCCTGAGCCATTGGCAGGAATAGTGACGGTCCACTCATTGGTGTTTCCATCCCAGCTACCGCTTATCGCAGTTACGTGATCAAGCGTTACATTGGCTGGTAAGGTGAGAACCTCGGTGAGGACCAGATCGGTCACCAAAGACGGGCCCTTGTTTTCAACGCTGATGTTATAGCGCAGGTTGGGTATGCCTGAGCCTGCGACCACCGGGTCGACGTTATCGATCTTGGTCACCACCACATCTACCACGCGAATAACGCCCGTGTCATCATCGACCGCCGTGTTGTTGCCGTTGTTGCTTTCGAAATTGTCCGAGCTGACCATTGCCGTATTGGTCAGCACCACTCCGGATTCAGTGGTGGAGTGAATGGTGACCGTAATATCAAAAGCGATCTGCTGGTTGGGTGTCATCACACCCAGGTTGCAGGTCAGCACGTCGGTAGGGGCCTCCACACAGGGAATGGTACTGGAGTCAAACACGGCGGTAGTGGGCAGGTTGTCCACTACCGTGACATTCGCTGCATTGACGGTGCCCGTGTTGGTAACCGTGATGGAGTAAGTCAGTTGTTCGCCGGCCACAACTTCAGTCTGGCCGTCGGTCTTGGTGATACTGAGATCGGTAGGCAGGCCAAAAGAGTCGTACCACAGCTGGTCGCCAGCCACATTGCCGCCACCGTCAAAGGTGTTGCCTATCCAGGTCAGGTGGGCCACGCCGTTGTCGATATCGATACCGAAATACTCGCCTATGCGGCAGGTTTCGGTATTGGTCGGAACGGTTTTGGCGCAGGAAGCAACTTGTGGTGTCGGGAATCGTCGTTGGTTGTTGGGGAAGTCGGGATCAAAGGGATTGTTCTGGTCATTGACCTGGAAGGCTGCTGCCCAGGTCAGGCCACCATCGGTGCTGTAAGTCGCCCAGATATCCAACAGGTTTCTGCCTAAAGCGTTGGTGGCGCCAGAGCGTGTATCGAACCAGGCCACGGCGATATTGCCAAGTTGGTCGATCGCTGCAAAGGGAAATACCTGGTGAGCAGTACCGCCTCCATCAGGAATTTTGGATGTGACCCAGTTTGCTCCGCTGTCGATGGAGCGGGCGAAAACAACATCTGCGTCATCGCCACCATCACCATGAACATTATCCGGGTCATCATTGGTCACTATGTAAACATTGGAAGAGTTGGTTGGGTCAGGCAGTATCCAGGGTTGAGCCGAGCCTTGCATCCAGAACTGCAAACCGGGAATGGGCAGGCCGGAAAGAGCCCCTCCGAGGCCATCGATCTGGTTGTCAGTGACATCACTCTGTCCCACGGTGAATGGGATACTGGCATTGGGGAATGTGACACCACCATCAGTGGAACGAACAACCCGGGTATAGCCTACCGCGCCGGTATAGCCACCCGCATGATAAGCCGCGTAAACGTCGCCATTCGAGGCAACAGCTATGTCCGTTGGCCAGGGTTGGAATTCTCCACCGAGGGAGATGGGATTGAGCGCAGACCAAGTTGCTCCCTGATCTGTCGAAGTGGTGGTCATGGCCGTCCAGCCGCCGGCTAACCGGGTGAAAACCATATATAGATTGTCGGTAAAAGGGCTGCCGGGGTATTCGTCGGCAACGATGTATTCCTTGTCATCACTGCTGGTAGCCGCATCACCTGAGAGCGTAATCACATCCACTGGGGCCTGTATGGTGGCACCGTTAAACGGGTTGATTTCCATAATCTGGATAGGGCGGGGCGATGGATTCGCCGTGGGCAGGAACAACAATGACCAGAACATCCGACCCTGGCTGTCAAAGGTCATGCCGGTGTCACCGCCGCTGCGACCCAGCGTTGGATAATTTGCCGGAGCTGAAAAATTCAAACCGCCGTCAGTGGATATGGTGATGCCGCTATGTGAGGTGATCACAATATTTTGTGGATTGGTTGGGTTGACGCGGAGCAAGGGTTCATCAAAAAGGGAGTTGGCCACATTTCCCAGGCCCAGGTCCGGTTTGAGATTGACCGGATTTACCAGGCCCAGTACCACCGGTGCTTTGCGACTGACGTTGGGGTCACGTACGGGCGGGACCAGCAGATTACCAATGTCACCTGATTGCAGCCTGGAACTGAGTTTACTGTCCGCTGTGCCTGCTCTGAAAGAATGGTTGTCGGAGAGTTTTGCTCCGCTTGCTGCACTTTCAGCATGATCGTTAAGCTGCTTCCAGGCTTCGCTGGCCAGCAACAGGCTGCATGTAGTCAAAGTGATTATTACGAGGAATTGCTTCGGTGTCATTCTCGTGACTCCTGTCAAGAACGGATCGCATTCCCCTTTATATTTTTTGTTCAATGCCCCTCAGCTTTTTAATAATGGCACAAAAATCCCGGAATTTCCGGTTTCGTGACCAGTCAGCAGCTGATTCAATTAATTGATACTGCTAAGTACAGGCTTTCAAGATTTGGATTCAGGCTTGTCAGGACAATCTTAAAGTTGCTGCAACATACTCCAGCCCGGCACTGGCTGCCGCGACCTGCGCCTGGGTGCAATTTTCATCATCCACCAGCGGGCTGTCGGGGTAGACTTCGGTGGTGGTGACATAGGGCGCTTCGGTCATGCCCATGCACAGGCCGGATGCACGAGCGGTGTAATTGATCACGCCCCTTTGTTCGAGTTTGTCGCCGATCAATGTGCCGTTTTCATCCGCTGGCGCAATATGCGTAACCTTTTCCACCGATTCGATAATGGCGCGCTGGAATTCCGGTGCTGGTCTCGGTGTATCGCCCACCAGGTAAAAACCATCCGGAATATTCCAGTTGTCCTGGACGATGCCTTCGCGCGCTGCCAGGGCAGGGCGGAATTCCGAATTGTCGGTATCGGTGGTTTCATGCAGATCGATATGCACTTGAAACAAGGCGGTAATTTTTTCCACATAAGCCATCAGTGACAACGCTTCTTCACAACCACTGTCCGGGCGAAAAGAACGGTTAGGATCTATGGTCAAAGCGTTCCAGCGATTGATGGTTTCATAACCCCAGGGGCTGATGCAGGGTGCAACCAGGATATTGAACCGGTCGCTGAAGTCCATGGCGTGCGTTTGCATAAAGCGGAGGGCTCCCTGTACTCCACTGGTTTCATAGCCGTGAACACCACCGGTAATCAGAGCCATCGGTTTGCCACTGTCCCAGTTTTTTGATTTGGCCAGGAACAGGGGGTAGCGCTCCGGGTCATGTGACAGCGC
>JBBKVS010000237.1:0-6287 GCA_037968555.1 Lysobacterales bacterium
GCCGCCGAAACGCCACAGGTCATGACGTTCCGGGTGATACCAGCCCATGTCGGGCTGCTCGTGTTGCAGCCGCTGCAGATCAATGATGATTTCCACCGGCCTTTGATCCACCGGGCACAGATTCATCAGGGTGGCTGCCGGGTATTCCGCTCCACAGCCGGAGCATTTCAGGCCTAGCATCATGATTGTTGAATTCCTTTCGGGTTAAATGTCGCGATCGGCATTAGGCGGCCGCAAGGGAATGCTCCTTGATATGCGCTCGCACATCAACCCAAATCTTCAGGGCTATAACCAGCAGCAGCACCGGGGTGGGGCTGCCCAAAACCAAACTCAGGCCACCGCCAAATATCAGCACCAGGTGCATAAAGACGATGCGTTTGTAGGGCTCTGCCATCTGCTGGTTTACCGGCCTGGACTCGAATTCAAAATGGCCCAGGAAATTGACCAAAAAGGAATAACCATGACTGATGAATAAGGCCAGCAAAGCCGGCCACAAGGTGACAAACATCTGGCTCACTTCGCTGAGGTCACCACTGGAAACCGACCCCCCGGCGCCCAGCCCTTCGATAAAAAAGGCATAAATAAACAGGAAATGTACCGCCATGAAAGCGCTGTAGTGTGCCAGGAAAAAGGTGCCAGTAAACAAGGCAGCCCAGCGGCTGATCACGACGATTTTGGCCAGGTTGTACATGCCGATGATGGCGCTTTCACACCAATACAAAACCATTACCTCACCCAGGCTCCAGCCCAGGAACGCAGCGCCTGCTATCGGCACCAGATTGGCAAGCAACAGAAGCAGAGTTGATGTCGACGACCAGCGGATTTCCTGCTGTCCTTTGCTGGGAAATTCGCCAGCGGAGTCGTCGTTGATGGTGCTTTAACTGGTGCAATGGCTGGCCAGGCTTCCGCCAGCTCCTGTTCAGTGGCGGGCCCACTGCGCAGGCTAATGCCGCAAGCGGTTTCAATACTCAGTTTGATATCACTGGCTTCGCTGATCGACAGGTCCGAACCAAACTCGATCTGGTTCGCACCGTAATCGAAAACCAGGTAGCTGCCGCGCCAGGAATGGCCGGATTTCTGTGGTGCAACCTGTCGCTGTAAATTTCGCATGGCCTGCGGATCGTATCGGGACACCAGGCCGAAGAATGGCAAGCCGACAATCAACTCAAGCTTGTGCCTGCTGGCGCGCACAACTTCACGGCCTCCCAGAATGACAACCAGCACTGCAGATAACAGCAAAGGCACTACTGACCAGCCCAACAACCAGGCGCTGATAAATATCGCACTCACCAGGTCAAACAGATCATCAAATTTCGACCATTGTTCTGCTGCCTGTTGAAATGCAGCCCAGGCCGGCAACAGGAATACGCAGTCCAGCAACAACAGAACAAGAATCAGTTTCCAGTTGCGTGGAAACGGTAAAACCCGGCGATATTCTCCCTGCGTGGGCAAGTCCAGGCCTGGGCGAAATTCCGGCCTGATTCCTTTTCTGATCATTGCCTCTCCCTTGACCGCCTTTGAATTATGACTCCAATCTATGCACTGAATCATAGCATTGCATTTCGGTCGGGCCAGAGGCGCAGCCTTGATAATTCAGCTTCAAATGCTTCAATGGACGGAGGAGGTTTGTAAATGACCTATCCTTCGATTTGCCACTTGTTTTTATTCAAACCTCAGTTCCTGATGGCCGCGGTGCTGACTTTAGGGCTCACAACCAGCTTTTGCACCCTGTCCTCTGCCGCAGCTCAATCCACAGGCCCATCGACGCCCAATATGGAAGCCCGGGCTGATTCCAGAGTTGATCCACGCGCTGCCATCGTTGTCGGCCCAAGAGAACTGGTCGGCAAACCCAGCCTGGGCGAAAAAGCAGCAGCCAGTGTTGTGGGCGGCCTGGTAGGCAGTGTACTGGGTGGGTCCAGCCGCAAATCCCCTCAACCCAGAACCCGCCGGGATCCCAGCCGCAAGCAGGACTACAACAACCTGGCCGCAAGAAAATTTCAGAAGGCATCCAGAAGGCTGTTGAATCGCAGGAAAGCGCCTACGTCACCACCACACCGCCCTCTACGGCTTATTCCTTGTGGCGGGATGATGCGATTGGTGGAATTTCATCGGCTTATGCAAAAGTCGTATTCCTGGAAAAAAATGACCAGGAATGGGCTTGAAAAAAGCTATTGAAGCAACTATCGATGCCGTCACCGACCCATACAGCGATACCTATGCAGAAGCCAAAGGCCAGGTCACAGTGGTAGTAGGCGGAATGAGTGATGGCAGCGTTACCATGGAAGCTGGCGCCACCGGCAACGGATCAGCCAAGGCTTACCTTGAATCGGTTTACGGAACTTTGCTGGTGGGAGTATGCGAATGCCCCAACAGTCCGCCCGTAGTTCAAATAGTGAGCGATGTACAAATGTTCATTCGAACAGATGCCGACAAAGGCGCGGTAGATGTTGCCCTGGGCGATATGCAGAAAGCAGTTGACCGGATCAGCAAGGACATTGAATCCGGCGCGCAGGACACGGACAAGCAACCGCTGGTAAAACGCATAGAAAGCGAACTCAAACGCTGGGGAGACCAACAAGCCGGAGAACGATTCAAGTCCAAAGAAGGTAAAAAGGCAGACTGAAGCTCCCCGCTGAGGCTTGAAATCCTGCCTTGAGGCCTAGCAAATTGCTTTCAATCAACCCAGCGCTGCTGCAGTTGCCACGGATCATCACCTTCCAGTGTGGTTGCATGAAACGTGGCCTGCTCATAAGCATAAGCCGCCCGTATCAGCACAGGCTCGCTGAAGGCAGTACCCACAAACGATAAACCCGCTGGCAATCCCTTGATGCGTCCCATTGGAACGGTGATGTTGGGATAGCCGGCCACGGCTGCCATGGTGCTGGAACCCCCGTGGAAGGTATCGCCATGCACCAGGTCGATGGAAAATGCCAATGAGGTGGTGGGCATCACTAGCAGATCCAGTTGATGTTCTGCCAGCAAGTTGTCGATAGTGCTACGCGTAAAGCCCTGCACCGTAGACAGCGCCTGCTGGTATTCCGGGCTGTCCAAGCCTGCCCTTTTTTGTGTTGATTCAAACAGACTTTGCCCGAACCACGGCATTTCCTGCTCCGCGTAAGTGCGATTGAATTCAATCAACTTTTCCAGGGTTAATTTCGACAAAGGCCCTGGCAATCCCACAAAGTAAGCATTCAGATCATGTTTGAATTCATACTCCAGCACGGCCAGCGACTCATCCCAGAAACCTTCTGGCCATTCCGGGAAAGCCAATTCGTCCACCACGATGGCGCCTTGCTGCTGTAAATCCTGCACGGCCTCGGCAAACAACTGTGTCGACCCAGGGTCAAACTTCAGCGAACGGATTACTCCTATGCGTAATCCCTTCAGGCCATCAGCATTCATCTGCGCCAGATAATCACGGCCGAAATGGCTGCGTGCTGCCAAAGTTGCAGAATCCTGCGGGTCTTCGCCTTCCATAACTGAAAGCAACAAAGCCGCCGCTTTGACGCTATAAGCCATGGGACCCGCAGTATCCTGGCTGTGAGCGATGGGGACTATGCCCCGACGACTGACCAAACCCACCGTTGGCTTGATACCTACAATGCCGTTGAAGGCTGCCGGACAAACAATGGAGCCATTGGTTTCGGTGCCGATGGCGAACGGAACATATCCAGCGGCCACGGCAACTGCAGAGCCTGAACTGGAACCGCAGGCACTGCGGCTTTGATCGATGGCATTGCGAGTCAGGCCGCCCACTGCACTCCAGCCACTGCTGGAATCGTCATCGCGAAAGTTGGCCCATTCCGACAAGTTGGTTTTACCGGCTATCAGCAAGCCTGCTGCCCGCAACCGCCGGGTAATTTCTGCATCACGACCGGTGAGATTGTCTGCCAGAGCCAGCGAACCTGCAGTAGTGGGCTGACTGCTGGTTTCGATATTGTCTTTGAGCAATACCGGCAAACCACGCAAGGGGCCCGCTTTGCTTTGATCTCCTGCCAGCAAAATTGCTTGTTGGCCCAGAGTTGGATCCAACGCAATGACCGCATTGAGACTGGGCTCCCAGCGGTCCATACGTTCCTGCAAGGTAAACAGGACGTCTTTTTCAGCAGGGTCGGCATGGGCTGATATCGACAGAATCACCGATACGGAGAATCCAGCCAACAGACTGGCCATCAAAAAGTGTTTACTAACACGTACTAATTGCATCATCAGGAATTCCACTGCATTTGCCGGGCCCTCAATATGACCCAATTGCACTCAACTTCCAAATTTTATTTGTGGAAAATCATTAGCCTATTCACAGAAAGCTAAAGAAGAGTATAGAATGCGTTACATACTGCCGGGACAGGCAGAAAAAACAAATCAGGGAGGGAGAGGAAAATGCGAAACCGATTCAGCTTTGCAGCAACGGTACTATTGACTGTTGTCACCAGTTTGCCCAGTCAGGCAGACACTTCCCGCTTCAGCGAACTCCAGGGCAATCCAAGCCTGCAGTCCGCGTCAGCCCTGGTGACCGATGACCAGGGCAATGTCATCTATGGCAAGGATCTGGATACCATTCGCCCTATTGCTTCGATCACCAAACTCATGACTGCCATGGTGGTTATCGATGGCGGACAGAATCTCGATGAAAAGCTCACCATCACCCAAGCGGACCGGGACAGTATCAAGGCTACCGGATCACGTCTGGCCTATGGTGCAAAGCTCAGCCGCAAAGATTTGCTGTTGATCGCCATCATGTCTTCAGAAAATCGAGCAGCGGCAGCACTGGGGCGCAACTGGCCCGGCGGCAGTGCTGAATTTGTAAAGCAAATGAACCTCAAGGCCAAAGAATTGGGGATGGGCAACAGCCGTTTTTCCGACCCCGCAGGTCTGAATCCGGGCAACCAGTCTACGGCACGTGATCTGGGCAAAATGGTGGTTGCCGCGCAGAATTATGATCTGATCCGCCAGGCCAGCACCACTCCCAACAAAGAGGTACGACCATTTTCAGATCGTGGTCCCTTGACCTATGTGAACACCAATCGCCTGCTCAAGAACTCCAACTGGGAAATTTCATTGAGCAAAACCGGCTATCTGAATGAATCAGGTCGTTGCCTGGTCATGCATGCAAAAATTGATGGGGAGCCGGTTTTCATCGTACTGCTGAACTCTTTCGGCAAGCTCACGCCTTTTGGTGATTCCAACCGCCTGCGCAAATGGATGCTGGCACAAAACAGTTAGGCTGCCTCGGGTGAAAGAGGCTTTTGGCCTCAATCAAAATAGTCAGACAGGGCCTGCAGGAACTCATACTCGTCTACCCCATGTGTACCCACCGGCTTGGACTGGGCCGACCACATGGCCACCACCAGATCCCGGTCCGGGTCAACAAAAACAAACTGGCCGAAAATGCCAATGGCCGAGTAACTGTTTTCATGCAGGGGCCACAACATAAAGCCGTATTCAATTTCTTTACCACCAATCTCATGACGCGAACCCGCCTGTTGCATCCAACCCGCCGGTATCACCGGCTCACCGTCAACCACGCCATCGTTGAGCATGAACAAACCAAAGCGGGCGAAATCGCGCAAGGTGGCAGAGAGTCCACTGCCGCCTATCTCCAGCCCATCAGGCGACTGCAACCACCAGTTGGCATCGGCTTGCATACCCATGGGAGCCCAGATTTTTTCCGACAGGTAGTCGGCCACCCATTGCCCAGTGGCTGCGTGCACCAATGCACCGGCCACCTGGGTTTCACCGGTGCTGTAATTCCAGCGTGTACCTGGTTCAGCAGCCCGGGGCAAGCTGGCCATCAGCTCCAGTATGGCGCCAGGCTGTTGTGAAATTTGTGCTTCCAGCATATGGCGACGATCGGAGTTCGGGTCAGTATAGGTTTCATTCCACTGTACTCCGGAAGACATCAATAGCAGTTGCCTCACGCTCACGCCATCGTAAGCACTGCCTTTGAGCTGGGGCAGATAGCGCACGATGGGATCATCAATACTCTTGATATGTCCATCCTGGATGGCGGCTGCGATCAAAATAGCGGTGATGGATTTGACCACCGACATGGACATCCAGCGGCTGTCTTGATCATTGCCACGCTGGTACTGCTCATGCACGATTACGCCTTTATGCAGAATCAAAAGTCCGGTTACATCATTGAGCGCAATCACATCCACCAGGTCGTAGTCGGATTCACCGGAACGAAAAGAGAAATCACTCATATCGCGCAAGCGAACGGAAAGCTCGGAAGCTTTATCTCCTCTGGAAACCGTGCGGGTGGGAAACAACCGATCGATGTTACG
>JBBKVS010000238.1:0-11219 GCA_037968555.1 Lysobacterales bacterium
ACGATTTCAACTTCATCAGGAGAGTTAGTGATATCGCAGTTGTTTTCGTCGCCATCAGCAACAGCAGTCCAGGTGCAATCGTCATCATCGCCGTTGCCAGCGTAATCAGCTGAGTAACCGTCGGTTACATCATTCTCTTCGATTGAGCAGTTCAGCGTCCCACTAGTGAATGAGGTGACCACAAACTCGACGCTATCACCATCGCCCAGAACTTTGTCCTGATCCAGGATGATACCGGTGTTACAGTCGATAGACACGGTAACTTCATCTACGTTGTTACCGTCTGCGAAGTTTTTGGTAACTTCAAATGTTGCCCGGGTTTTAACATGAGCCATGGCCTGACTCGGCTGCTTAAGAGCGCAGATTAATATGGTTGTAGCGCGTTTCATATTCATTACATTCTCCGTTTGCGGATCAAGGATATGCTCTTGCTAATTATGAGCTCTAACCTTTTCCCATCACTCCTAAATTAGTCTGAGGTGATTTTTTGAGCTCACTTTACAGACCGTTTTTTCGGACGTTCGTCAAAGCCAGCCATACAAGCTTGCAGGACTGACGGGTCCATGCGGCGCATTATGGCTGACTTGTAAATTTGTGTCAATTTATATGTGATAAATATTTTTGCGCTGATTTGACGTTTTTTTAACAAAACCTTTGCTGCCTGATACAGACATACCCTGGCCCATTGAAGGCCGGCCACCAGCAATCGGATCTACTTGCAACTTTTGCATTTTGCTGCCTGCAACAAGCTGCACCAGAATCTTTTTATGAAAGACCTGTTCTAACTGCTCCTCATGGTAAAAAAAAACACCAAAAAAATCCCCGCGGTGCCGGAAGCAACCGCGGGGATTTTCATATAACCAACTTCGTGGCTAAGTCTTCAATCAGACAAAGCGACGGAAGCCTACAAAACCAACACCCAGCATCAGCAGAGCCATGATCGCCATGCCGTACTGGCTCAGCGTTGGGATGCCTTCAAAGAACACGGTGTTCGTGATGGTGCAAGCACCGTCTTCGCCCGCTGACAAAGTGATGTTTTGGCAACCATTATCCACTTCGATGGCGCTGTCATACACGCTTTCGTTCACGTAGCAGTCGCTGCTCGGGAAAGCAGGCCGGAAGCTGAAGGTGTGCGTGTCTGAACCTGGGCCCTCGCCGCTGTCGGAACCGATCTGGTAATTATGGCCGACTGCCTGCTCGCCTTGGTCCAAGAAAACATTGTCGCAATACGCATACAAGTTGTATTCGAGATCGACGTTGTTGTTGCTGCCTTCGATATTCCAGTTCTTGGTTACAACGATTTCAACTTCATCAGGAGAGTTAGTGATTTCGCAGTTGTTTTCGTCGCCATCAGCAACGGCAGTCCAGGTGCAATCGTCTGCATCGCCGTTGCCATTGTAATCAGCTGAGTAACCGTCGGTTACATCATTCTCTTCGATTGAGCAGTTCAACGTGCCATCGGTGAATGAGGTTACGACAAATTCAACCGTATCACCGTCGGCCAGGACTTTGTCCTGATCCAGGATGACGCCGGTGTTACAGTCGATAGACACGGTCACTTCATCTACGTTGTTACCGTCTGCGAAAGTTTTGGTAACTTCAAAAGTAGCTCGGGTATCAACCTGAGCCAAGGCTATGCCTGGCAGCAGCATGGCTGCCAGAAAAGCTGTTGTTGCACGTTTCATATTCAATTTCTTTCTCCGTTTGAGAACCCGGATTCGCCTTACTGATCGGGCGGTTACCTCGAATTCATCACTCCTAAAGGTTTGCCTGATCGCAACTCTTAAAGCTCGCATCACAGACCACTAATACCGGACATTCGTCTTAAATTCCCATATGGGCGCGGGGGCTGACGAGTCCTTAATGTGCATTATCCTTAACTTGTAAATTTATGTCAATTTTATAAGTCATTTATTTTCACGGGGAATTTGGAGTCAGCGGGGGCGTTTTTGCTTCGGAGTCCATTTCATCCGAGAGAGTTTCGATTGATTCCGCAGCGTCATTCGATTGCTCGGCCAGTGCTGCTTCCAGTTGCTTGGTATTTCTGGCACCCAATTCCCGCAGCATCTCGGCTTGCCTCACCAGGTTTCCGGAACCACTTGATAGTTGACCAAAGGCTTCATCATAGCTCTGCTGCGCCTGGTTCAACCGGTCTCCAAGCTTTTGTAAATTATCAATAAACCCGCAAAATTTGTCATACAGGAAGCCAGCCCTGCGAGCTATTTCATGGGCATTGCGATTTTGCCGGTGTACTGCCCAAACGGAAGCCACCGTGCGCATGGTTGCCAGAAAATTGGTGGGTGAAATCAAAGCGATACGGTGACTCAGGGCCAAGACCGGAAGTTCCGGGTCAGCTTGTAGCGCGGCAATCAAGGCCGATTCGATTGGGACAAACATCAGCACAAAGTCCAGCGCATCCAGGCCCGGCAGCTCGGCATAACGCTTTTCTCCGAGGGTTTTGATGTGCTGACGTATAGACTGGATATGTTCCTTCAGCGCGCTTTCACGCTGAGCATCCGTTTCAGCCGATTGGTATCGAACCCAGGCTGCCAGTGACACTTTGGAATCCAGCACGATGGACTTGGCTTCCGGCAAATGCACGACCAGGTCAGGTTGTACCCGCTGCCCATTGTCGTCGGTAACGGAAAACTGCGTGGAATAATCCTGACCTTTCTGCAGACCTGCCACCTCCAGCAGGCGTTCGAGCTGCTGCTCTCCCCAGTTGCCCTGGGCTTTTACATTAGTGGTCAGTGCGCGAGTCAGATGGGTGGCGTCTTCGTGCAGTCGTTCATTCAATTGTTCCAGGTCTTTCAGTTTGGATTGCAGCACCTGATGCTGGGCAGTTTCCTGACGATGGGTTTCGGTGACGGTATTACGAAATTCCGTCAGCTTTTCGCTCAGGGGCGACAACAGGGTATCGAGCTGTTTGCGATTGAGGTCGGAGAATTTTTCTGAACGCTCCTCAAAAATCCTGCCAGCCAACCTTTCAAAATGTTCCGAAAGTCGCAACTCGGATTCTTCCAGCTGTTTTATTTGTCGCTGGAAACTAATCTCACGCTCATCACCCCGTGCCTGCAGTTTGGCATTCTGTTGAGCGGCTTCACTTAATTCGGAGCGCAATTCTTCCAGCTTTTGCTCCAGTCGGGTAATTTCGGGCTCATGACGACTGCGTTCAATCTGACTGGCCCGGCGCGAAAACATCCAGGCGAGAATGACGGCCAGCAACAAACCGAGAAACAAACCAGCCCAAAAGCCTGCCTGTGGATTGCTGATCCCCTGTGAAATCAGCCAGTTATTCATGGCTGCTGCTCGACTGCATATTTTCCTGTCCTTTTTCTACCCGTTTTACTTCTTGCCAAATGGCTTCCAGGGCACTGATATCCATGCTTTGCATGGCCGTTTTACCGCCTGCGATTTGTTCGACAGCGCGGAAACGGCGTTCGAATTTCATATTGGCCGAACGCAAGGTTTGAGCTGGATCTATATTCAGCTTGCGTGCCACATTGGCCAGGGTAAAAAACAAATCACCCAATTCTTCCTGTATATCTGCTTGTTCCTGCTGCAGCAGTGCAGCTTCCAGCTCAGCCGTCTCTTCGTGCAGTTTGGTCATGACCTGCTCGGCTGAATTCCAGTCAAAGCCGGCTGAAGCAGCCCGTTTTTGCAACTTGCATGCTCGTTGCAATTCCGCCATACCGCGCGGGATATCATCCAGCAGACTGCCTTTGCCTGCGCCCCTCTTTTTGGTTTTTCCGGCACGTTCCGCTTGCTTGATGCTTTCCCAGGTTTGCCGCACAGAATCAACATCCACGGCCTGGCTGGATTCAGCCGCCTGGCCAAACACATGCGGATGACGTCTGATCATTTTTTCACAGATCGCCTGAACTACGTCGTTGAAACCGAAAGCCAGTTGCTCCTGAGCAATCTGTGAATGGAATACCACTTGCAGCAGCAAATCTCCCAACTCACCTTTTAACTCTGGCAGATCACCGCGTTGAATAGCATCCGCAACTTCATAAGCCTCTTCGATGGTATAAACCGCGATGCTGGCAAAATCCTGCTGCACATCCCAGGGACAGCCATGCTGCGGGTCTCGCAGCTGCCGCATGATGCCCAGTAGTTGCTCTATGTTGTTATTCATTCATTGCCTTGATTAAGGAAGGCGCTGATCGATTCAGAGTTTTCTTGACAGATCAACCTTCACGAAGCGGGAATAAACAGGACTATACGTGCTCCACCCAGATCACTACGATCAATGTCCATATTGCCACCATAGGCGCTAATCAGTTCCTGGACAATTGCCAGGCCCAGACCGTGGCCTTCCACCCGCTCGTCACCCCGCACACCCCGCTGCAACAACAAGGGCCATTGCTCATCATCAATACCAGGCCCATCGTCTTCGACCTGAATTTGCAGGCCTGGCTGGCGATCTTTTACGTTCAAGGGGGCTGCCGAAATTCTCACCTTGCTACTTCCGTACTTGAATGCGTTATCCAGCAGATTTCCCAGAATCTCCAGCAAATCACGCTGTTCACCGAAAAATGACAGTCCGGGTGCAATATTGGCATCGGTTTTTATCATTTTCTGCGAATAGACCTTTTCCAGGCTGCGCAGAACCCGGTCTACATTGCCAGCCACGTCGATGGCCTGGGCCATGGTGCTTCGTGTCGAGCTTGCGGCCCGCTGCAAGCGGGTGCCAACCAGGTGGTTCATATCATCTATTGCGCGACGCATGGCAGCAGCAGATTCCTGGCCTGAATCCTCTAATCCGGATTTCATAACCGCTAATGGAGTTTTCAGGCTGTGTGCCAATGAATCCAAGGCGTTGCGGTAGCGCAACTGGTTGGCTTTTTCGGTGGTCAGTAACTTGTTCAGATTGCGCACCAGTGGATCCAATTCGGATGGATAGCCTCCGGCCAATGTTTCTGCGCCACCAGATTCAACAGCTGCGACATCGCTGGCTATGCGTTGCAAGGGGCGGTACGCCAGCCAAATCAGCAGAGATTGTGCAAACAGCAGGATCAGACCGACGCCACCCAGAGCCCCCCACAGGCCAATCTTGAAAGCTGTGGTCTGGCGTACTATTTCTTCTGCAGCCACCAGCACGCTGACAGTCAAAGGCACAATCTGGCCATTTTCCAATTGCCACGACAGCCCCAGCTGGTAAACATAAGCTGTCAGTTCTTTGGTCGGAACCGTGAAGTTGATTTGTCCGGGACGTTGCAGCGCCAGGTTGGGTAATTGCGCACCCAAGGTGGATGGAGAACTCCAATACTGGTCTTCGCCTTGCAAAAGCCCGTAGATCCTGGAGCCCGGTTGAGACAGGCGCGGGTCACCCAATTCTTCGCTGACCTGGATACTCCCCTGTGCATCTGGCTCGGAGGCCGCAAGTATCAGATAGGCCCAGGATTGCATGCGGTCCCGCAAAACTGCTTCGGCACTGCGCTGGTTGGCAGCAGCCAGGGCTATACCCACCAGACTCAGTGACATAATCAGAATCAGGCCAGCTGCCAAACCCATGCGCAGGCGAAATGAAAACGGGCGCGGTGCAGCATGCCGCTGTGAGTCAGTGGTTGCTTTATCTACATTCACTCGCCGCTTGAGTCCTCGTCGGCTTGCGACTCTGACAAGCTCAGGCGATAACCACGGCCTCTTAATGTTTCAATGGGGTTCAAGCTTCCATCCGGGTCCAGCTTGCGCCTGAGTCGGCCGACAAACACTTCGATGACATTGCTGTCTCGCTCGGTATCTTCTTCGTACAGGTGCTCGGATAATTCGGTTTTGGTAACTACGGCAGACGGGTGCAGAAACAGGTATTGCAAAACTTTGTATTCGTAGCTGGTCAGGTCCAGTTCCTGCTCGTTCAGGAATACCCGCTGCGTGGTGAGATCCAGCACTACCGGGCCCATTTTGACTGCAGGCTGCGCGTGACCCGCAGAGCGGCGCAACAGGGCATTCAATCTAGCCAGCAATTCCGCCTGATGGAATGGCTTGGTGAGATAGTCATCAGCCCCGGCTTCCAGGCCCGTAACCTTGTCCTGCCAATCAGCGCGCGCAGTGAGAACCAGTACCGGAAACTTGCGACCTGATTCGCGCAATCGCTTGATCAGTTCCAGCCCGGACATTTGCGGTAAGCCCAGGTCGATGATGGCAACATCGATGGGAAATTCCATGGCCAGATAGAGTCCTTCCTGGCCATCAGCTGAACTATCTACAGCAAAACCCTGATCGCGTAACAATTTGCTCAGGCTATTCAGCAGATCCGGATCGTCTTCCACTATCAAGGCACGCATAGGTCTAGTTCTCCGGGTCACGAACCGTTATGCGCACGGTCTTGACTACTCCATCCTTGGTAATTAGTTTGACCACGTGAACCTTTTTATTACCTTTCTGTTCAGTATAAGCAGACAACACTTTTGCATTGTATTGACGCGCTGCCTGTCGAGCTGCTTCATCCAGTGACTGGGCATGGCCCGCCAAGGGAAACAACAAAACCATCAGTAATACCAAAACGAATTTTTTCATTGACCTGTTGCCACAAGCGGGCATTTCCCTTGAATGCCGTTATTGTATGCCAAGTGGATGAATTAGAACTGAACCTGTATAGCAGTAATAGCAGCGGATTCCTGATGGATCGGGCTTTGCTTAATAAATTTCGGCTATCATGCAACGCAAACTTCCACCGGCTTTTTCAATTTCGTCCAAAGGTGCCGAATGGATACGAAAACCCCACGATTCCAATAACCGCCTGCTGGAAAGCCGCAATGCATCGGCGGCGGTTTGACTCATAAACAAGTCGTTGTAATTCAGGGCGATGCAATTGCCCGCAAAGGCATCTTTTTCAGCCTGATCCAGATACAAGACCTGCCCCTCGTATACCGCTGCCAGAGCTCGGGTGAATCCTGCATCTGTTATGGACTGTTCGTGCACAACACAGGCGCGGCTGGCCAGCACAGCGAGAATGACGTTGGTGTGGTATTCACTTTTCGCCAGATCAAACTGCAAAGTACAGCGCAGATCAAAAGCCTCATGCATGGCTTTGACGCCCGGCTCATCTACCCGGCTCGACATGCCGCAATAGCCAATTCGCCTTGCACGGTCCAGCACCAAGGCACCGGTCAGCTCGGCGACACAGTCCTGTTGGGAAAGATCTACCAGTTCATAACCACCGCTGGTGAAATAACTGCGTATATCCTTGCGAGTGGCCTCCCTTTGACGGCTGGGGTGCAGCATGTGGCCGACAATCAATCGGCCCGGAATGGTTGCAAAAACATTATTCGGAAACACGTCATCCGGTGTCTCGGCATTGCCGGCAAAGCTTTTTACTGCAACACCACATTCGCGTATCACCGACACCAGTTGGATGTACTGCTCCATGGCCCTGTCCGAGTCAGCCTGGCGGGCAACATTCATGTACAGGTTGTCACTGGCGGACTCGGTATTAACCTGGAAATCCAACGGCTCCACCATGAAAACTCCCAGTGGAACACCCGGAGAATCCGGCTTAAATTCGCCTTGGTGCCATTCACCTATAAACCAGTTGATGTCGCGCGTAATCATGATTCAGGCTGCGTCCTGCTCAAGCTGTAAGGCCAAATAATGCTGAAACGCCTTGGATAGTAAATGATGATCTGCATCCTGCACATGGGCGTTCTCGGAAATCCAACGGCGCCAGCGCCTGGCTCCTGGCAATCCCTGGAACAGTCCCAGCATATGCCGGCTGATGTGTTTGACCGGTACACCCAGGGAAACCTGCTTGCGGCAATATTCCTGCATCTGGCCAACAATGTCAGCGCGCTGCATTGATTTCTGCTTGTCATCCAGCTGTTGTTGGCATTCAACCAATAGCCAGGGATTGTGGTAAGCCGCTCGGCCCAGCATCACGCCATCCACTTGTTGCAAATGTGTTGCAACGTCCGCGACGCTGCCAACCCCGCCGTTCAGGATTATGGTCCAGGCGGGCTGTTCCTTCTTGATCCGATACACCCAATCATAGCGCAGTTCCGGTATTTCGCGGTTTTCCTTAGGACTCAGTCCTGATAGCCAGGCTTTGCGCGCGTGAACCACAAACAGGTCGCAACCCGATTCAGCAACTATATGCAGAAAATCGCTGAAGTACTCATAAGTTTCGTGCTCATCCACGCCCAATCTGCACTTCACCGTAATGGGCACATCGGCCACATCCAACATGGCCCGAATGCAATCACGCACCAGCTCGGGCTCCAGCATCAGGCAGGCGCCAAATCGGCCTCTTTGTACCCGATCAGAAGGACAGCCCACGTTCAGATTCACCTCATCATAACCCCTTGCCTGCGCAATCCGGGTGCAACGTGCCAGATCTTCCGGGTCAGATCCGCCCAACTGCAAGGCCAGCGGATGCTCTTCGGAGTTGAATGCCAGCAAGTGATCACGATCACCATGCAGAATTGCGCCACTGGTGACCATTTCTGTATACAACAAAGCCTGGGGCGAAAGCAGCCTGTGAAAATAGCGACAATGACGATCCGTCCAATCCATCATGGGCGCCACTGCAATGCGGCGGTTTTGTAATTCGATCTTATGCATGCAAACCTGTTGATCTGGCAGGAACATGCCTGCAGCCCCCGCGATATCGCTGACAAAGCACCAGCGATGAGTAGCAGTATAAATCCCTTGAGCTGGCATCCGCAGCAAAAGACTGCTTTTGTGCAGCAGAGCATTGTTGCCTGATTGAGTGAAACGCTAAGCAACACCACCATTCAACTACACCCAACCATAGTTTTGCGGAAATTGTGCTGGTAATTAATTAAACAGTTAATTAATATATAGTCATGAAGAAAACGGACAACAAGAATTCTCGCAGCAAAAGCCCCCGACGCGGCCGGCCGACTGCAGAGAAAAATCAGGATTACCGTCAACTGATTCTGGACTCGGCAGAACAAGCCTTTGCCAACTCCGGTTTCGATTCGGTTTCACTCAAGGATATCGCAGCACCAGTGGGTATCACCCCAGCCATGATTCACTATTACTTCGGCAGCAAAAAATTGTTGTTGGAAAGCGTTGTGGAACAGGCCCTGGAGCCCATGGCGCTGGCCATCCAAACATTAAAGCAGCAGCAGAATGCAGATATCGAGGAATTTATAAAGCAACTGTTTGCCACTATGCAGCGGCACCCAAACCTGCCTTTGCTGTTGTTCCGACAGGTCTTTTTGCCGGGCAGCCCCATGCAGGAGCATTTTGTACAGAAACTGGCACCACGCCTGGGTGGAGCTTTGCCTGAATTAATCAGGCAGGGGCAAAAATCCGGACGAATCAGCCCGGAATTGGATCCATCCATTTCTGCCTTGATGGTGATGTCCTTATGTGTTTTCCCGCTGGTTTCAAGGCCACTTTCGGAACCTGTTCTGGGAGTGAAATTTGACCCGCCTGGCCTGGCAAAGCTACAGAAGCATGTCAGTGGATTTATTCAGGGAGGTTTACAAATCCCATGAACATCAAGAAACAGGATTTGAGCTGGGCAGTCGCCCTGGTATTGCTGCCGGTTTTGCTTGGCTGTTCCGAGACGGATGAGAACCAGTTGGTGGGCACGCTGGAAAGAGAACGTATCGAACTGCTGGCCGAAAGCAATGAGCCCATCCTGTCGCGCTATGTACAGGACGGGCAAATGGTAGAAGCGGGTGACCTGATCGTCCAGCAGGACCCAATCCGCGCGCAGGCCAGGCTGGAACAAAGCCAGGCGCAACGCGATCAATCAGCTGCCCGACTGGCTGAATTACAACGCGGACCCCGCACTGAAGCGATTCAGGAATCCGCAGCCAGGTTGGCAGCAGCTCAGGCCCAGACCAACAAAGCACGCAACGATCTGAAGCGTGCACAGGAGTTGTTTGCGCAAGGGCTGTCCAGCCAGGCGGTATTGGACCAGGCTGAGAGTGCGTTCAATACCAATGCTGCAGAAGTAAATGCGCTGCGGCAATCACTGGCCGCTCAACAACATGGAACTACTCTGGAGGAGTTACAACAGGCGACTGCAGCATTAAAGGCAGCAAATGCGCAGGTAAGCCTGGCGGAAGTGGACTTGCAACGCAGCCAAATTCATAGCCCGGTCAGTGGCCGCATCGACAAATTGCTTTACCAGGTGGGCGAGCGCCCGGCTGCAGGCGCCACGGTCGCGATCATACTGGATGATGCCCGTGTGTATGCACGGGTTTATGTGCCTGCAGCCTTACGTGCCGTCATCACTCCGGGCAAAGAACTGAATGTAATACCGGATGGAGTTTCAGAGCCGCTTGTTGGAGTAGTGCGCTGGGTTTCAGCCGATGCCACTTTTACGCCCTATTTTGCGCTCACAGAATATGATCGCTCGCGGCTGAGCTACCTGGCTGAAATTGATTTGCCAGCTGCCGCAGCAGAGCTTCCTTCTGGTCTGCCGCTCAGCGTGCCTGTAGCCGGGTTGGCAACTGATCCATGAATGATGACCCCATGGCCGACCTGCCTGAAACTGAGGCTGCCATCAGCGTGCGTGGCCTGAGCAAATCTTTTGCTTCGGTCAATGCCGTAGTTAACCTGGACCTGGATGTACCTCGTTCCAGTATTTATGGCTTTCTCGGTCCGAATGGCTCGGGCAAATCAACCACCATCCGCATGATGTGCGGACTGATCTTGCCTACTGCCGGCGACATCCGCGTGCTGGGCTACTCCATCCCAAAAGAGGCTGAAGCATTGCGCCGGAAAGTAGGTTACATGACGCAGAAGTTTTCGCTGTACGAAGACCTGACTGCGCAGCAGAACCTGGATTTCATTGCCAGCATTTACAACCTGACACGCAACCAACGCAAAAGGCGCTTTGCAGAAGTAACGGAGCGTTTTGAACTGGCGCGCTTCCTGCCACAGCTCGCCGGCTCGCTCAGCGGGGGACAAAAGCAGCGCCTGGCATTGGCCGCCGCCACCCTGCACGAACCAGAGTTGCTATTCCTGGATGAGCCGACCAGCGCGGTCGATCCTGAAAACCGTCGTGCTTTCTGGGAAACCCTGTTTGACCTGGTCAGTGAAGGCACGACCATTCTGGTATCCACACACTACATGGACGAAGCCGAGCGTTGCCACGAATTGGCCATTCTGGATCGCGGTGAGCTGGTGGCCCAGGGTAGTCCGGCCCAGTTGTCGAAAGATATTGCGGCACAAGTGCTGCTGATCACCGCAGATCATCCACGGCGAGTAAGCAAAGCGCTGGAAGATGAGGATTT
>JBBKVS010000239.1:0-11237 GCA_037968555.1 Lysobacterales bacterium
GCAAATTTTTCGCCCACTACCGAACCCATGGAGCCGCCCAGAAATTTGAATTCAAAAGCGCAGGCTATCAGCGGTGCATCCTGCACTTTTCCGCTCATGGCGATCAGAGCATCTTTCTCGCCGGTAGCTTTTTGTGCAGCCACCAGACGGTCGCGATATTTCTTGGTGTCACGAAATTTGAGCGGGTCGGTAGGCTCGAGATTGGCAGCTAATTCCTGGGTGGTGTCAGGATCAAAAAACTGCAACAAGCGGGCACGGGCGCCGACAGGCATGTGTTTGCTGCACTTGGGACAGACCAGCAGGTTGCGTTCCAGTTCGGGACGATACAGTACGGCCGTACATTCTGGACACTTGGTCCACAGACCTTCCGGAACCGTACGTTTATTTCCACCTTCGGTCCGTATTCTTGAGGGCATCAGTTTTTGGAACCAACTCATAGCGCTTTCTCTCCGGCTCTTGCTGCCCTGCTCTGCCTGGGCTTATGCAGAGCCATTGTCCATGGCCTGACGAACGGGCGCAAGAAAGTCGGCTGCCCATTGCCCTGCCTGTTCCGCTGAACTGGCTTGCGACAAAGTCTCTACCAGCGCACTGCCTATCACGACTGCATCCGCCACTTTGGCCACCGCTGCAGCACTCGTCGCATCCTTGATACCGAAGCCTACTGCCACGGGAAGATCCGTTTGACGTCGGATTTCCTGCAAAGGAGCGACGATACCCGCATGGTCCAGCCTATCGGCACCAGTAATCCCTTTGAAAGAGACATAATACAAATAGCCTTTGGCGTGAGCTGCTACCAGCCCTATGCGCTCTGATGTGGTTGTAGGCGCCAGCAAGCGAATGGGATGTACGCCGTGTTGTTCCAACATAGCGGTCAAATCCAACATCTCTTCCGGCGGACAGTCAACCATCAACACGCCATCCACACCCGATTCTGCCGCATCAGCAGCAAACTCGGCATGGCCATAACGCTCTATGGGGTTCATATAACCCATCAGCACTACCGGCGTGGTGGTATCAGTCTCGCGGAAGCCCGCGACCATGGCCAGCACGGAGCGCAATGACACACCCTTGTGAATGGCGCGTTCGCTGGCTGCCTGGATGACCGGTCCATCCGCCATGGGGTCGGAAAACGGTATACCCAATTCCAACAGGTTGGCTCCGGCCGCAACCAGTTTGTGCATGATGGTCACGGTCCAGTCCGGATGCGGGTCACCAGCGGTGATAAACGGCACCAGTGCTTTGGTCGAATTTGCAGCAAGCCGGGCAAAACATTCATCTATGCGATTGCTCATAGTGTCATGTTCTCCAGCGCCGCCACCGTGGCAACATCTTTGTCACCACGACCCGACAGGTTTACCAGTATGGTTTGATCAGGACGCATGGTTGAAGCCAGCTTCATGCCGTAAGCCACTGCATGACTGCTTTCCAGTGCTGGCAATATGCCTTCGAGGCGAGTCAGCTTGTGGAACGCGTCCAGCGCTTCATCATCGCTGATGCCCACATACTCTGCCCTGCCCGTATCTTTGAGCCAGGAATGTTCTGGCCCTACACCGGGATAATCCAAACCGGCTGAAACCGAATGAGTTTCAATTATCTGTCCGTTCGGATCGTCCATCAGATAAGTGCGGCAGCCATGCAGAATTCCCGGTCTACCGGCACACAGCGAGGCTGCATGCTCACCGCTGGCAAGACCACGCCCGGCAGCTTCGACACCAATCATTTTCACTGAACTGTCGCCGATAAAGGGATGGAACAGCCCTATGGCATTTGAGCCGCCACCCACACAGGCTACCAACACATCCGGCAATGCATCATATTGCGCCAGCATCTGGCGCCTTGCTTCGCGACCGACAACGGCATTGAAATCCCGCACCATGGTTGGATAAGGGTGCGGGCCTGCCACTGTACCGATGATGTAAAAGGTGTCATCCACATTGGTCACCCAATCGCGCATGGCCTCATTCAGGGCATCTTTCAATGTGCGGGAGCCACTGCTGACAGGGCGAACTTCGGCACCCAGCAATTTCATGCGGAATACGTTGCTGGCCTGCCGGGCAATATCGACTTCACCCATATAGACCACGCATTCCTTGCCTAAGCGGGCCGCCACCGTGGCAGAAGCCACGCCGTGTTGTCCTGCCCCGGTTTCTGCGATCAGGCGGGGCTTGCCCATCTGATCAGCCAGCAATGCCTGTCCCACGGTATTGTTAACTTTGTGCGCGCCGGTGTGATTCAGGTCCTCTCGTTTAAGCAGGATACGGGCACCGCCGCAAAGATCCGTCAGGCGTTTGGCAAAGTAGATTGGTGAAGGTCTACCTACGTAATGCGCCAGGTCAGCATCCAGCCTGGCCACGAACTCTTCGTCATGGCGCCAGCGGTTCCAGGCCGTTTTCAATTCATCCAGTGCGTGTACCAGGGTTTCGGATACATAACTGCCCCCATAAGGGCCAAAATGCCCTTCCTTATCGGGTTCAGATGACAGGATGGATTTTTCAATAACTTGAGTGCTCAATGCTTTGCCTCGCTGATAAAACGCTTGATTGCATCGACATCCTTGATGCCAGGAGATAATTCAACACCGCTGGACACATCGACCGCCCAGGGGCGCACCAACTGTATCGCAGCCGCGACATTTTGTGGATTCAAACCACCAGCCAATATCAAAGGACGGTGCCCGGGACTGACCTGATTCCAATCTACCGTTTTTCCCGTACCACCCAGACCGCCCGGTTTATGACTATCTACCAGTATGCCTGCCGCATCGGAGTAATCCTGCTCGAGTTCACCGATGCTTGCACCTGTTTCCAGACTGACTGATTTTATATAGGGTCGGCCGAATTGACGGCAAAATTCTGCTTCCTCACGACCATGAAACTGCAGCAGGGTTAAGGGTACTTGCTTCAAAATCTGCCAGATATCATCAGCAGGCTGATCCAGAAACAGGCCAACGCGCGCAATAAACGCCGGCACTGGCTGGCACAGCTCGGCAGCGAGGGCCGCTTCTATACATCGCTTACTGGCTGGCACAAAGACAAAGCCCAGCGCATCTGCACCATAGCTTAGAGCTGCAGCGACATCACTGCTGCGCGTCAACCCACAAATTTTTACTCTGACTGTCTGCATTATTTCTGATTACCTGTCTGGGGCAACTCTGATTCACTTAGAGCCACTTCCATTCAATGGCCTCTTTGCATTGGAAAATCAACCATGGCAGCAGGCAAGGCATACTTTTCTGGATAGCGCGCTCCGATGAAATACAGCCCTTCCGGCGGTGCAGTGGGTGCTGCCTGCGCTCGATTCTTAGCTTCCAGCAATTTTCCCATCCACTCAACTGGCTGTTCACCGCTGCCCACGTTCAGCAAGCTGCCGGCAATATTGCGCACCATGTGATAAAGAAAGCCGTTGGCCGTTACATTCAGAAATATCCTGTTTCCTGCTCTATCGACTGAAATGGCCTGAATTTCCCTGACTGCATGAGTGGCCTGGCAGGCAGCAGCCCGAAAGGCGGAGAAATCATGCTTCCCCAACAAGGCCTGCGCCGACTCATGCATGAGCGCCGCATCCAATGGCTTACGGAACCAGCTGACATACCGGGCTTCAAGTGCCGGACGGATCCAGCGATTCAGAATCTGATACTGATATGTTCTTGCATAAGCTGCAAAGCGCGCGTGAAAGTCTTCATCAACCTGCCGTATCCATAAAGCGCTGATGCCTGCAGGCAGATGGCTGTTGATTCCCAACAGCCAGGACCGTTCGTCGCGTTCGGCAATAGTGTCAAAATGAGCCACCTGGCAGCGTGCATGAACTCCCGTATCAGTGCGTCCACAACAATGAGTTCGAACTTCATGATCTGCGACCCTGGCCACGGCTTGCTCAAGGCAAGCCTGCACCGTGGGCTCCTGGCGCTGAATCTGCCAGCCAAGGAAACCGCTGCCATCGTATTCAAGCCCTAAAGCGTATCGCATTTTTCCATTTATCCAGATCTGCCAAACTTTGCCGGACTGCATAAACGTAAAGGCCGGGCAGCTTGCCTTGCCCGGCCCTGGTGTTCAAACAGTTGGACTGTCCCGGCTTTGTTAAAGTCCACCCAACATGGATTTAGCTTCGGCTTGCTGCGCTTCATCTCCATGCTCAATCACTTCACCCAGAATGGCGCGGGCAGCTTCCCGGTCACCCATGGAAATATAGGCTCTGGCCAAATCCAACCGAACTTCAGGATCGGCACTGTCTTCATCCAACACATGAGCTTCTTCGTGGTCCAAATGCCGGATCTGGTTGTATTGAGATGCGGGTTTCTGCGCCGATTCAGTGCCTTCATCTGTATTGCTGGTGGCGTCGTTATCACCGGCCTTGGAAGCCATGGATTCATCGACATCGGGCTCTGCATTGGGTTTCAATACTTTTAGAATTTCTTCCGCATCGTCCTTGATTCCACGAACTGTTTTGTCATTTGCAGCCGCGGCAGCAAGTTCAAACTCTTCAGCCCCATTGCGACTGCGGTACCAGCCAAAACCAGCCGCAATCAAAACCAAAAGGCCGATCACCCAAGTGGTCCAGCGACTGTACCAGGGCTTCTCAGCACTTCCTGGAGGCGATACTACTTTTGGGATTGTTGAAGCGGGCGCTGCCGGCTGGGTCACTGAATCCCCTTCTGCGTCAGCATTCAGGCGCTGGTCGCGCAAGCGCGCTTCCATACCAGCCAACTCTTCGTCCTGTACCTGTATATCAGTTGTGTCGGAAATACCCTGGAGGGATTCCAGTTCTTTTATGCGCTGCTGCAGATATTCATTGGTCTGTTGTTCCGTTATCAACGCTTCTTCTTTACGGGCCAATTCTTCCTGCAAGGCAGCTACCGAGGTAGATGCAGAACTGTTTTCAACCGAGTCTTGTGCACCATAAGCACTGTCAGCGCTGGAATCCTCCGATGGCGGTACGATTTCCAACTGTGCGGCATCATTCGCACTGCTATCGGCGGGCGTGGTTGAACTGCTCATTTCCGAAGCCACATCGACCAAGGGTGTTTCAACCGCCGTAGCGTTACTTTGTGGATTTGGGCGAGGCGCTTGCTCTTTGTCGGAATTGGCTGCAAACAGTTGCGTTTGTTCCTGCACTTCGAGCTGAGCCGCCCTTACAGAGATCGCTTCAATATCTGAGGTGCTGGGCATGCGTAATATGGCGCCGCGCTTCAACAGGTTGATGTTATTGTTGATGAAAGCCTGCGGGTTATTACGTTGTATGGCCAACATCACCTGGTTAACACCGGCACCGGAACCTGCGGACCAGTTGGACGCAATACGCCACAGCGTCTCTCCACTCTGCACCGGGCCATATTCATCATCTTCAGAAAACTGGCCTTCCATTTCGCTGGTCGCTTCAGTTGAAGCAGTTGAATCTGGCTTTGCAACTTCCGTTACGGGCTCGCTATCTGAAGACTCAATATTTTTAACAGCAACTTCAGACTGCGGAACTGAAGTAGCCGGTGGCTGGCGGCGTTGGTCAATAATGGGCGGTGGCGCAGATGCGGCAACGGTAGGCGGATCCAAAAACAATGTGTATTCGCGCAATAAACGCCCACTGGGCCAATTCAACTCTATGATCAGCCGAACGATAGGGTGATTTACCGGTAGATTACTGGTGACCCGCACAAAAGGCTGATCGGTTTGAGTATCGACGGTAAAACGCAAAGGCACAGAAATCGCATCGCGACTGGCACCAATCAAGGCATAGTCTTCAGCGGATGCCAACTTGGCGGTTACTGCGGATATATCCTCACCCGGACGAACCAGCAAATCAATGCGTGCATTCAATGGTTGGTTGAGGAAGGATTCGACTTTGGCATTACCCAAACCCAAGGCGAAAACTGCCGGGCTGACCCATATCAGCAGCACGAGCAATATCAGCCTGGCTGGCCTGCTATGAAAATTGAACATCTGCCCCTCCGTCATTCCCTGACTTTTCGAAGAACAAAGACTGGTTGCTTTCATTCCGGAATTGTTATCAAGCACTTGCTGCTTCCGATTTTACGTGCGCTCCCGCTGAGATACCAGCCAACGCTTGCCTGGATTCAAGATAATCCATGATCTGCACCGCATTCAAGGCTGCACCTTTACGGATGTTGTCAGCGACCACCCACATATTGATACCCCGCGGGTGACTCAGATCCCGTCGCAGTCTACCCACAAAGACTGCGTCCTTGCCGGCTGCATGGGTAAAAGGCGTTGGATGTTGTTTGTCTTTACCTTCCAGCCACTCAACGCCCGGCGCCTGCTGCAGCAACTCACGAACGCGTTCAATGGATATATCTTCGCGCGTTTCAAAATGGACAGCCTCGGCATGGCCGTAAAACACCGGTACCCGCACTGCCGTGGCATTGACCATGATTTGTTCGTCTTCGAGTATCTTGCGGGTCTCCCAGTGCATCTTCATTTCTTCACGCGTGTAATCATTCTCCAGCAACTCATCAATCTGCGGAATGACGTTAAAAGCAATCGGCTGCGCAAACGCTGTCAGATCGGACTCTTTGAAATTGAGCCGCTCTGCTGTTTGCTTGGCCAATTCAATCAACCCTTTGCGCCCGGCGCCCGAAACGGATTGGTAAGTTGCGACGTTGATGCGGCTAATGCCGGCCTCTCGATGTATCGGTGCCAGTGCCACCACCATCTGGATAGTTGAACAATTGGGGTTGGCAATAATGCAACCACCCACTATGTCGTCCAGTACATGCGCATTGCATTCTGGCACCACCAGGGGAATATCCTTGTCGTAGCGGAAGGCGGAGGTATTGTCGATAACAATGGCACCTTTGGCTGCTGCCAGCGGGGCATATTCCTTGCTTACTGAGCCGCCAGCTGAAAACAAAGCATAATCAACGCCGCTGAAATCAAACTCTGCCAGGTTCTCAATGGTGAGCTGGGTATTGCCGAAATCCACGTCTTCGCCAGCAGATCGTTCGCTGGCCAATGCCGCAACCCGGTCTTCCCGGTGGCCACGTTCTGCCAGGATGGACAATATCGTCTCGCCTACCGCACCGCTGGCACCTACAACTGCAATTCTGGGTTTTCTATTCATCATATTTCAAATTATATAGTAAATGTATACTGTTGTTTATAAAGATATTTTAATAAATAAACCAGCACTTAAGCAGGCCTTTTCCGTTCACCCATCTGGGCCCTGTCCCGTAATACATGGTCCATCAGAACCAAGGCCATCATGGCCTCAACAATAGGTGTCGCCCGAATCCCCACACAGGGATCATGGCGGCCTTTGGTCACGATTTCTATTTCCTGGCCGTCCTGATTCACGCTACGCCCGGGTAGCCGCAAACTGGAGGTGGGTTTGAACGCGGTGCTGACCAATATATCCTGCCCACTGGATATACCTCCGAGGATACCTCCTGCGTGATTGCTCAGGAAGCCCCCTGAGCTAATTTCATCACGATGTTCGGTACCTTTTTGGGTGACACTGGCAAATCCGGCACCAATTTCCACTGCCTTGGCTGCGTTGATACTCATCATCGCACTGGCTAATTCAGCATCCAGTTTGCCGTAAATGGGCTCACCCAGTCCCGCTGGTACGTTTCTGGCCACAACACTGACTCGTGCTCCCACTGAATCACCAGACTTGCGCAGAGCGTCCATGAATTTTTCCAATTCCTCTACCCGGCCCGGATCCGGACAAAAAAACGGATTATCGTCCACCGTATCCCATTGCGGTTGCTCATCGCAGCGTATCGGACCCAATTGAGACAACCAGCCCAGAATTTCAACGTTCAGTTCCTGCTGCAACCATTTACGGGCAATAGCTCCGGCTGCCACCCGCATGGTGGTTTCCCGGGCTGAGGATCGCCCGCCGCCACGATAATCGCGAATGCCGTATTTCTGCCAATAGGTAAAATCGGCATGGCCAGGCCGGAACTGGGTTTTAATCTCGGTATAGTCTTTGGATCGCGCATCGGTATTGACGATCAACAATGCAATAGGCGTACCGGTAGAGCGACCTTCAAATACGCCTGAAAGTATTTGCACATCATCGGCCTCACGACGCTGCGATGTGTGCCGCGAACGGCCGGTAGCGCGGCGCTCCAGCTGTTGCTTGATCTCTGCGGCGTTGATTTCCAGCAAGGGTGGGCAACCGTCAATAACACACCCGATGGCCGGCCCATGGCTTTCGCCGAAGGTGGTGACCCGTAACAATTTTCCGAACGAATTATCCGACACGACTTCTTTCCTCTATTAATGCGGCAATGTTATCAGCAGCATGCAGCAACACTTCCTGACTCAACAGGAAAACACCCTCGCCCCCGTGGTGGAATTCCAGCCAGAGAAACGGCACCGCAGGCAGAATTGCTGCCAGGCGCTCGGCGCTTTCGCCCACCTCACAAATCAGGATACCGTCTTCTTCCAGATGATGGGGTGATTGCAACATAATGCGCAGGCATAAATCCAGGCCATCCGCGCCGGAATACAAACCCAACGCAGGTTCCGCCTGGAACTCGGCAGGCATCAGCGCCCTGCCCTCGCTGGCGACATAAGGCGGATTGGTCACAATCAGGTCGTAGCGCCGACCTTTCAACTCGCAAAAAAGATCGGATTGGATCAGTTGCACTCTGCCTTCCACCCCGTAGCGCGCGACATTACGCTGAGCAAGCTGCAGGGCAGTGGAACTGATATCTGCAGCATCCACCGAAACATTGGGCATGTGAATGGCAGTGGCAATGGCTATACAAGCGCTACCGGTACACAAATCCAGTACCCTGCTCACCTGCTCCGGATTCAACCAGGGCGAATATTGTTCCAACACCAGTTCAGCAATGGGTGAACGCGGAACCAACACATGTTCATTCACCGTAAACTCCAGACCGGCAAACCAGGCCGTGCCCAGCAAATAGGCCAGTGGCTTTTTACTGACTATCCGGCTTTTGATTAATTCTGCGATCTGCTCGGCCTGAGTAGTTGTTACTTTCTTGTGCCATTGATCAAAGCTGCCATCCAGCGCGCCGCCGGCAACATGCAACACCAGCCACACCGCCTCATCGCTGGCATTATCGGTGCCGTGACCATAATACAAATCAGCCGTTCTGAACTGCTTCTCAGCATGTTCTATCCAGTCGCTGATGTTCAATACAAACCTCCTTGTATCTTTTCGGCAGTAAAGGCTCCCGAATCCGGGCTGCATGGCAGTATAATTCAGCATCCCTTATCAGTAGTGAACACGGATGAGCCACGATAAGAAAACAACCCGCCTTTTGCTGCTTGGTATCAGTCTCGCTGTTTTATCCGTTCTGTCAGGTGTTTTGTTTTTCAAACTGTTGCAGCTACGTGCACAGCCATCCTTGCAAGCCCTGATTGTACTGCCCCAAGCCAAGGTCGTAGGAGATTTCGAACTGCAGGATGAAACCGGCAGTAACTTCACCCTGGCAGATTTCGAGGGCGACTGGTCTTTATTATTTTTTGGATTTACTTCCTGCCCCGATATCTGCCCAAATACCCTGTATCAACTGCAACAGGTTCGTAACGATTTGGCAAAACAGCTGCGCGAATCCGAATTACCCATGATTTACCTGGTTTCGGTAGACCCGGATCGGGATACACCTGCCAAGCTGGCTGAGTACCTGTCGTTTTTCGATCCTGCTTTCAAGGGCCTGACCGGAGATGACCGGCAACTGCGGGCTTTGACCATGCAATTGGGGATCGCCTACCATGTAGCTGAGCACGATGCAGACGAGCAGGACTATACTGTCGATCATAGTGCCGGCCTGATTTTATTGAACCCGCAAGCACAGCTGTACGGGGTTTTCCCGGCACCCCAGCAGGCCGGGACAATCAGCCACGACCTGATAGAAGTGATCAAAAAAGAATCCGGTCCATGGAATTAATTGCAAAAATATTGTGTGGTATCCAGCATCTGCTGCCCCACCGATTTCTTTCACGGCTGGTGCATGCATTTATGCGTATACGTTTCGCACCAATCAAGAATCTGCAAATCTGGATAGTCGGCGGGCTGGCCGGTGTGAATTGGGAAGAAGCACGGAGTGATGATTCCGCGGATTACCGCACTTTCAATGAATTTTTTACCCGGGAATTAAAAAAAGGCGCTCGGGTCCAGGATCCCGATACTGCAGCGTTTACCAGCCCTGCGGATGGCCGCATCAGCCAATGCGGCCGCATCACCAATGATCGCCTGTTCCAGGCTAAGGGCCACCATTACAGCTTACGCAGCCTGCTGGGCAACGACCCGGCTTATCCCGAGTTCAGCAATGGTTTCTTCCACACGGTCTACCTGTCACCGCGGGATTATCACCGGGTGCATATGCCCATGGACGGCAAGTTGATTCGCATGATTCATGTGCCGGGCCGCCTGTTCAGTGTGGCCAGTTACACTGTGCGCCATGTACCCAACCTGTTTGCCCGCAATGAACGTGTGATCTGCCTGTTTGAAACCACTCACGGACCCATGGCAGTCATACTGGTGGGTGCCATGTTAGTTTCCAGCATGGAAACCGTATGGGCGGGAACCATTACGCCGCCCTACGGACGGCGGGTGGTAACGGGGGATTGGTCCCGGCGGGACATCAAGCTTAAAAAAGGTGATGAACTGGGGCGCTTCAACATGGGCTCAACCGTCATTGTATTGTTGCCCGCAGCTGCTGTATCGACTCTGGCGGAACTGGGCCCTGATGATGAAGTTCAGGTCGGGCTAAAACTCGGTCGCTTGCGCTGACGCAGAGCTGGGGACCATGCTGCCCCGGCGATCTGACTGCTGCAATTCGAGCCCGTTCACCAGCCACAGGACCGGTTCTTGTTCTGCTCATCCAGCCAGCTTTGCAGCGGAGCAAAGTAATCCAGCAAGGCACCTGCATCCATCTGCGCTGAACCGGTTAATGCTTCCAGCGCTACCGGCCAGGGCTGGCTGCGACCCATTTCCAGCAACTGGTTCAGTTTATCCCCGGCTGCCTTGCTGCCGTAGAAAGAGCAACGGTGGATGGGTCCCTGGTTACCAGCAATATCACACAGCGAGCGGAAAAACTGGAACTGCAATACATGCGCCAGGAAATACCTGGCGTAAGGCGTATTGCCGGGGATGTGATACTTTGCGCCCGGATCAAAGGCATCTGCCGGGCGCTGATTGGGGGCACCAACGCCCTGGTACTGCTCTCGCAATTGCCACCACAGGTCGTTATAGCCTTCCGGGCCCACTTCGCCGGCAAATACCCGCCAGCGCCACTGGTCCATCACCAG
>JBBKVS010000240.1:0-3784 GCA_037968555.1 Lysobacterales bacterium
CGATAGTAACCCAACATTCGTCCCACCGACCCCGCCTGCCCGGCCTTCTTGACCAGTGCCAGCCAGGCCACATAATCTTCATGCTTGAAACCGGAAAAAACCTGCTTACCCAATACTTCGGCGTTGTACATGCCGGTAAGATTGCCGATGAAGTTACTTTTCAACAGGCTGGCATAATCCACCCTGCCAGGGGGTTGCACCAGGCCGAGGTGCTTGTCCTGCTCATCGATACGCAGATAGTCGCCGTAACTTACCAGCAGGCCGGTGCGTTCCATGTAGCCAATTTGTTGTTCGATTTTGTCCGGCACCCACAGATCGTCACTGTCCAGAAAAGCAATGTACTTGCCGCTGGCGTTTTCCATGGCCCTGTTTCTGGCGGCAGCAACTCCCTGGTTGCGATCCTGCGTAAACACACTGATGCGGGCATCACTTGCCTTCAGGGACTGCGCCAGTTCCAGGGTGTTGTCCAGTGAGGCATCGTTCACGATCAGCAGTTCCCAGTTACCGTAGGTCTGCGCGAGGACCGTTCCTACCGCTGCTTCAATATACCGGGCTGCGTTAAAGGCCGGCATAACAATGCTCACCAATTCTTTGGTGGTATCGGGAACCTGCTTGCTTGCGACCAGAAAGATTCCATCAACGATCAAATCCTCATCCGGGAGTGCCCGATATTCACGACTGAGTTTCGGTCGAATCCGGGCAATAAGATCGAGAGTTGACTGCGAATAATCAATATTCAGCTCAACTTTTTGCTGGTGGGGCTCAAGTGGCCCGCTTCCCACAATAGCCGTCACAAAGAGCTTCGCCTCGTAGCCCAGCTGCGCCATTCTCCGGCGATAAAAAGCAATGCGCCTTCGATTCGGGATTCCGGAGTCTGAAGCCATCAGCCGGTAGATCCATTCGGGAATGGTTAAAAATGTCAGTGGGTGCATTCCGCCGTTGCGAAAGATTCCGTAATCGCTCAAATCGATTTTGTGTAGCAGGTAACCATCAGGAGCCAACAGTTTATTCATTGCAGCCAAGGTCGCGTCTGGTTCAAAGATCTCTTCCAATACCGCGCGAGAAATGATGAGATCAAACATCTCGTGCTCCTGGCTTAAGTCATCTGCGACTGCTTCAAGGCTGGATCCGTAAATGCATTTCAAGCAGCCTTCACGAATTTGACCATCCGCCAAATTGATTGCGGCATCAAAGCGCATCATTTGATCCCTCGATAAAGTTTCCCGAAGGGCGCGGTAAATTTCCAACTGATGCCCTGGATCACGTTGCGAATAGAATCGATCCAGGCAAACAACCCGCAACGCACCAGCGGCAATAAACTTCAAAGCGACTCCCAGGTTATCGCCGAAACCGAGTTCCAAAACCCTCATGCCTGCAATGTGTTCAAGCTGGAGACCCGAGTAAGCCAGGTAATCTTCAAACTGACTATCAATATATTTCAGGCTCTCGGCAATGCTCATCCGGCCGTGGGTCGATCCGTGAATGGTCTCTATGTTGCCCGAACTGAATTGTCTCCGGAGTCGCCAGTTATCATAAATCCTGTAGACAATAATCACTGTCTTTGATCTTATTGCCAATTGCTTCAGCAGCGCTCTCATCCCAATCCTCAATTGTGCTCCACGGGGCATTGCCATTTTGATTTCGCACCTTGATCACCAGGCACTGGTTCGCATCAAACTCTCAATTTCGTCCGCCTTTTTTACCCTGGGCTTACGCCATATCCCCGGGCAGGAACTGATGAGCGATGCAGCTCGACCTCATAAAGTACCTTGCGCACAATCGCCGCCATCCGGTGCACCATGTCTGCGTCTATATCCTGATGGCAAGGAATCTCGACTATGCTTTTACGCAGCTGAACCGTTTCCGGAAACTCGGCTGGATCGCATGCTGGATCGCCATCACGCCAGAAATCAACGGCTCCAATCCCGGACGCTACCAGGCGTTTGAGCACCTCAGCTTTGTGCTTCACCCGCAATGGATAAAACAAGGGGCAAACCCCTTCTGGCAGATCTTCGAACAGCGGCGGGCAAAGGTCTGCGAGCTGATCATGCAAGAGCAAATAATTTCGCCTGCGAGCGGCAATGATGTCCGGCATATGCTGTGCTCGACCAATTCGCATCGCGAGCGGGCTGATGCCGAGGTCAACGTGATCCGGATCAAAATGCATGGTGCCTGTAGCAATGCGTTCGACCTGGCTGGCGCGCACAACAGGGTGTGCCATTGAACGCACCAGGGTACGTGCCCAGCGTCCGGCAAGGCCCGCACGAAACTCCATGTTTTTGAGTAGCGACGATGCTGCATGATTGAATACCGACGACCTGGGTGGCAAGCGCAATATGGGTGCGTCGTAATGGTGCGAACCATTCAACTGCAACGCACCTCCGTTAGGCACCGGAAGCGTCTTGTAAAGACAGAACACACTCGCGTCGCCGATGGACCCCAGCCTGCTTGCACCATCGCTGGACAGCAGTGAAAGTGCGCAATCCTCGATCAGGACCAGTCCATGGTTTTCGGCCAGGCTCTTCATTTCGCGGGCAGGTCCGGGAAAGCCGGCGTAATGGGTCAGGTACAAGGCTCGCGTTTTCGGACCAATCCGCGCAGCGACATCAGCCAGGTCGACGTCCCATTGACTGCCGACACGGTAGAAAACGGGCTTTGCACCCGCGTGCGCCAACGCTTCGATTTCAACCCCGTGGTGGTAGGAAGGCACCAGCACTTCTGCCCCTTCCAGCCCGAAAATTTTTACGGCATTCCACACCGCATTGCGGGCGAAGTAATACCAGTACACCGGGTCGCTATCGAAGGGTGGAAAATCGGCCGAAATGTGCTGGCCAAGCAGCATGCCCGGATACAGTGTCGGATACTCGGGGATGTATAAAGATTCGTGGACGGTGCTCATTTGCGTCCGGCCAGACTTTGCCAGCGTCTCAGGAGCCGCTTGAGCAGTGGTGCCATGCGGAATTTCAGCCAATAAACAAGCTGGCCCCGCGAGCCGCGGAACACGTATAACCAGGCATGTTGCCGACTCTTGCTGGCCCAGTCTCTTTTCCACGGCATGTCGGGGCCGAGGAAATCAAACTCCTCCAGACCGCCTGCTATGCAATCCTTCAGCACTTGCTCCATCAGGAGATGTCCAGGACCCACTTCACGCAGAGTCTCGTCGAAAGCAGGCTTGAGCAGGAGGTAGTGTGCACTGTCCTGCAGACCATACTGAAAAGCAATCACGCGACCGTCGAGACGCAGGAACCACAAACGAAGCTGGCCTGCCCCAGCAGCCTGACTTGCCAGTGCGGTGTAGAAGCCCAGTGTGTCCGAAGACTGGCAGATAGCAGTACCGCCCAGGCCTTTCCAGCCTTCGGTTTCAAGTTGCAGACCCTCATTGAGTCGCGCCATCATTACCGCGTCATCCCCACCATCGACCCGTTCAACGCTGACCTTGCCCTTTTCAGACAATCGTCTCCCACGTCGGCGCAGGTTGCTGCGGAAATGACTGCTCAGCGACTGCTCCATTTCACTCCATGATGCCGGCAGGGGGATGTAGGGTGAATCTATCGCCAGCCAGCGGCCAATTCGCAAACCAGTCAGCGTAGCCGCGTCGAGCAATGATTCGGCAGCACCGGCTTCCGGCACATCGATCAAGCTCAAAACATCCCAGTCAGCCTGCGCCATCAGCAGGCCCAGGAATGCGCGCGCGGCTTGGGACGGGTTTTCGGCGAGTAAATCAAACCGCCCTGAATGGACGTTAGCCATTGCACTGAGCTCACGCACCGGAACGCCATAAATT
>JBBKVS010000241.1:0-8547 GCA_037968555.1 Lysobacterales bacterium
ATGCGGGTTTCCTGTGGCACATGCTCGCGCATCATATTGACCATGTAATTGAAGCTTTCCACACCGTCCAGGGCGGAACGGGCTTTTTCAGGCGCACCTGCTGCATGCGCCGACACACCATGAAAATTGAAGCGCGCCGAGCGATTGGCCAGAGACGGCGCAGCGGAAGCCCGATTTACCGCACCCGGATGCCAGGACAGGACCGCATCCACATCATCAAACAAGCCGTCGCGCACCATGTAGACCTTGCCCGAACCACCCTCTTCAGCCGGAGTGCCATAGACCCTGACCGTGCCGGGCAGTTTGTTGTCCTGCAACCATTGTCTGACTGCCACCGCGGCACCCAGTGATGCGGTTCCAAACAAATGATGGCCACAGGCCTGTCCACCCGCCTTGCCGGGAATTTCCTCCCGTACTGCGGATGCTGTTTGGGTAATGCCGGGCAAGGCATCGAATTCCGCCAGGAAGGCGATTACCGGTTTACCAGAACCGGCTTCCGCTACAAAAGAGGTTGGAATTCCCGCAACACCACTTCTCACGTCAAAACCTTGTTCACCCAATTTCTGCTGCAACAATGCAGTACTCTCGACTTCCAGGTAACCCAGCTCTGCCAGGTCCCAGATTTTCAGGGCTATGGCCTGGTGTTCGTCATAGCGTGCATCGATGCCGCTAATGATAGCTTCACGATCCTGAGCATAAACTACTGAACTCAAAAACAGAGAAACAAACACCTGTGTCAGAACATACACCCGAATAAGAGCTGAAAAATTCATGCCTAAAAGTCCTATATTATTTGCAAATATCCATTCTGATACTCTATCAGCACTTGAGCAGCGAGTAGAAAGCCAAAGCTATGTCGATGCCGGCGGCGAGATTATAGATGCACAGCTATAGCCATTTTGACCCCGAAAAGGGCTTGATCGAATACCACGACCATAAGCGCTGGCTCTGGTGCCTTTCATTATTGCTGCCCCTGCTGCCTTTGTTGGGTGTGGCTTTGTATCTGCAGGGCGGAGCTGTTTGGACTTTGGTCACACCCCTTTTGCTGGCCTACGTTGGCATTCCTCTGCTGGATTTCCTGTGGGGCACTGACACCAATAACCCACCCGAAGAAATTGTGCCGCAGCTGGAATCCGATATTTTCTACCGCTGGCTGACCTACCTGGCCGTACCATTGCATTTCATCACCCTGATTCTTATGGCCTGGTTTGTCGCAACACACGAATTGTCGGCAGTCGCTGTACTGCTGCTCGCAGTAACCGCCGGCCTATTCAGCGGCCTGGGCGTCAACACGGCACACGAACTGGGGCACAAGAAAACCCGGCTGGAACAAAACCTCGCCAAGTGGGCCCTGGCAGTGCCGGCTTATGGCCATTTCTGCGTGGAACATAATCGAGGCCATCATCGTTTTGTGGCCACGCCTGAAGACCCGGCCAGCGCGCGCATGGGCGAGTCCATTTACCGCTTCATGCTGCGTGAAATTCCGGGCGGCTGGCGGCGCGCCTGGATAGCCGAACAGGAGCGCTTGCAGCACAAAGGCTTGCAGGCATGGAGCAGCCAAAACGTCATACTGCAATCCTATGCCATCAGTCTGGTATTACAGGGTAGCCTGATACTGGCCTTTGGTAGTCTGATGGTGCCCTTTCTGCTGATCCACAATGTTTTCGCCTGGTTTCAGCTCACCAGCGCCAACTACATTGAGCACTACGGTCTGTTACGCGGCAAAAATCCCGATGGGACTTATGAACGATGTCAACCGCATCATTCCTGGAATGCAAATTACATCGCCAGCAATGTGGTTTTGTTCCAGCTGGAACGACATTCCGATCATCACGCCCACTCGCACCGGCGTTATCAGAGCCTGCGACATTTTGAAAATATACCGCAATTACCCAACGGCTATTTCGGCTGCTACTTGCTGGCCTATATACCCTGGCTTTGGTACAGCGTGATGCATCCGCGCTTATTGGCCTTGCCGCATATTCAGGGCAATTTTGAAAGGATCAATCTGCAGCCTGATCAGGCCGGAATTTTACAGGCCAGATACGCGGTTTAATTGCCTTGGGGCAATGACAGGAATTCAGGCATCCGGAAATCAAGTTCATCCTGCCGTGAATTCACTGGCAATGGCAATACGGGATCAGCAAGAAAAGACATTAATTGATGACGGTCTGCCAGTGGCATGGAGTAAACCTGCAATGGCTCTGCACCCATACCGTCCGCCCCCATGCCATCGCCGAAAACCATCAGCTCAAGCCGCAAGCCTTGTAAATTCATGGCCTGGCTATTCACCTGCTCCTGATTCAGGGAATTGTCACGCCATAAATTGCTGGGTAATTGATAGCGGAAACCGTGCAAGCCTACAAAGCCCTGACCGAAATAATGACCCTGGCGCAAAGCACCATCATCTACATTGGTGCGCAACATGCGCGACTTGTGCACCACTTGCCCATCGGCGTTCAGCACCTGCACCCGTACCCGCAGATTCTTATGGGGTAATGCCGCATCAATGGCCCAGGCACTGATGACACCACTGCGACTGATGCTCATGATTTCGCCACGAATGACACTGGCAGACCGATAAGGGCTGTTTTCCGTCTCTTCCCAGGCCATATTCGGATATTGCTGATTGCCTTGCTTGATCTGCATGCCTATGTCTTTGACCAGGTCGACAAAGGCAGTGCCGGCATCATCCAGACCCAGGTCATAAAGCTCGGTAAAGCGGTTCAGGCCCAAGCCCGGGGTTTCGACCTCCGCATCGAAAGACCACAAAAAGGGAATAAAGGCGACAAAGCGTGGCTCGTTCAGCGCGATCTCGTAATGGTGCTGCAAACGGCTGCTCAGCACGGCAGGCCAATCGTAGCGATGCAGAGACTCACTGGTGGCCCAGGTCTCCGGCACAGCCATCAACTGCTGGTGAGGCTGCATGTAGTCGAGCAAATAACGGTAGGACTGCTCAAAGGATTTATCTTCACAGGCGCGGAACAGATTTTCGTAACAATCGAAGCCCACCCAGTCGTAATTCTCCGGAATACTGAAAAACTTGTGAAACAACTCATGGCCGGAAAGAATCACGCCTATGGGTTTGTCCGGAAAGACCAGCTTGATGAGCGCATTAACCCGTTTGAGGTCGCGGTGTATGTCCTTGTACACATCACCGCTGATGTACTGTTCATAAAAATTCGGGTTCCTCTCGTTCACGAACTCACGAAAAGGTTCATCTTTGGGATACAGCATGGCCACGGTATCAATCAGCCCGGCAGACTCGAGCTGGGCGCGCAGCTCTATCAGGAAATCCTCGGTCTCCTGGTCTGGTCGGGGCTCGCCTTTTTGGTTTTTGAACAGAAAAGGCTCCAGGCTGACCACTGCCTGTACACCTGCCGACTCGGCCTGGCGCAAGCGATGCAATATTTCAGCTATAGAGTCAGCCTCGGCAGACGCCGTGCCTATATGTATCCAGGTGAGATTGGTGAAGCCGGAGAGCTCCTCAGTGTAGTTCCAGCTCTCCATGGCACTGGCGTAAAAACCAAAATACTTCAGGTGAGCGTAGCGATCTTGCTCAGTTTGGTACAACTGGCTGGCAGGAATATTCTCGTATTGTGCATAAGCCAGGCTTGTCACCCCCAACAGGGGCAGCAGCATTAGCAGCTTGAGCAAATGGAGTAAACAATTCCTGAACGGCACGTGCTATGGCTCCTGAACTTGGGGTTTATGATTGGAAATGTCTTAGAATACGCTGCGACTGAGGGCTCTTGGCCAGCCCGCATGAGCCTGATTTTATTAATTTTCTTGCAGTCTTTGAGCCCTGACTGAGGCCTAAGTTCCCGGCCAGCGCTTGCTTCAGACTGGAATCTGCTCTGGCCTATTCGGTATCCGGCGGCGCAAAAACCACCAGCAGACTTAAATCTTCCGTGATATTGCTGAACAGATGCTGGGCAAATTTCTTCACATAGAGGATGTCACCGGGCTTGATGGCCACGGTTTCGCCATCCACCGTGAGATCAGAACGGCCTTTGACCACGTAGTAAATTTCGTCCTGGTCATGCGGGGCCTGCTCATCCGTAGCACCTGCTGGCAACTCATAAACATAGGCACTCATGGACTCTACCCGCATGAACTCCAGGTAGGGCAAATCCGTAGTGGCATTCTGTGCCGACAATTCGTCCATATTGAACTTGAGCAAGGCGGGATTCTCCTCTTGGCTGACCTGATCAGGCAGGACCGGTGCAGAAAAAGCCAGCAACATCAGCAGAACCGCCAATATATTCTTGTTCCATTTAGCTGTCATTACCAACTCCGACACTTCAATTTTAGTTGACCTGAAAATTGCTGCTACAGCCAGTTTAACAGGTGCATATGGCTGCTGTTACGGGCTTTCCTGTAGGTTTTACCTCAAGCGCAGCAGAAAAATCAGCAAAGCTCAAGAACCGAGTAATGTAATTTTTACGCTGTTTGTTCGTTCTTTTCCTATACTGGCAACAATATTCCAACGGGTGGAAAAGCCGTGACCCTATTCGTAAAAATCTGGCTGAGCGTACTGGTATTACTGATTTTGGCAGCCTCAGGGCCCTTAGCAGCCAATGAAATCTACCATTGGATCGATGCCGATGGCGTTAACCATTACAGCCAGTCTCCGCCACCCCCTGCCTCAGGCGAAGTTCGCACCCTGGAAGTAGATGGCGCGCAGCCGGCCAGTTACGACCCCAATGAAGACCGCTACAACGTGGCCGCTCAAGCCGAGGCCACCCAGGCGTTTCGGGATAAACTGGCTGAAAACCGCAAAAATCGGGAAAAAGAGCCTGTGAACACGGCCGAAAACACCGTGATTTACTACCCCGAACCGGATTCGGGCAATGCTTTTCTCTATCCGCCTGACTACCGGCCCCAGCCACCCAATCGGCCACCGCGTCCCAGGCCCGGCCGGCCGGATGGTGACCCGGACCAGCCTGAACCTGAACCTGAAGTCACTCCGCCTGCATCCAAGCCCTTCCGGCCACGGGGCAACTAATTAATTTTGCGCTCCTGTAAAAAGGCCTGCCGTGTTCGGTAGCGAACGGTACCTGCAGGAATTCAGGCGCACATTATCAATGTAAGGTTTCTTTCACGCTATGTCGGATCACCGGCTTGCCAGACGGCAAGCAATTTACCGGTATTCCATTGATCACGTGAACTATTTTTGACTCGCATCCAGGAGACTCACCATGAAAGGCCATTTCGCAGTTCTGCTTTTATTCGTTACCGTATTTGCTTCCGGCTGTGCCGACACCCGTTCCCTGGGGGGTGGCCCAGACTACGGTGAGAGATCCGGCTCGGTCATAAGCCAGTCGGACCGGGAAGGATACATCACTGCCCTCGAAATCATTGAAGTCGACGAAGAATACAAACTGGGAATAGGCACAGCTATCGGCGCAGTAGCCGGAGGGCTGTTGGGAGCCAAGGTCAGTGATGGTAAGACCGGCACGGTAGCAGGTGCTGCAGTCGGTGCAGCGGCTGGCACATACGCACAAACCAAGCTGAACAAGAGCGATGCCCAGCGCGTCACCGTGCAAATGCGATCCGGTGGCCAGGTGGTCATTGTTCAGCCGGTAAACAACAGTCTTGCGGACGGCATGAATGTTCGAATTCAGGGCAGTGGTGAGACCGGGCGAGTGGTACGCAGCTAGGAATCATGGGGTCAGAGTAAAGGCAACTGCGACCCGCAGCTCTGGGTAGCAGATTTACTCTGACCCCACGTTTAACCCCGGTTTTAGTTCCTTAGCGGGGCATGGGCTCACGCTTCCAAAACTGGTTGATTTCATCATCCAGGCCGGTCATTTCCCAACGCACCAGCGACAGGGGCAAGCGGCCCACCGCCATGAAATCATCATGGAACTCGCGCAGATTGAAAGCCTCTCCCAGCTGTATTTTTCGGTCGGCCAGCAAGCGCTGCATCTGCAAAGCACCGATGGTGTAGCCAATGCCATAGCCCGGTGGCCGCCGCAGGTAAATTTCCGCATCCACCCGGGCGACATTTTCGTCCAGGTAGGGTACGCGCTGCAGCCAGTACTCAACCACCTCGGCCACGTTCATCTGGTGCGTCTGCAGCCAGACATCGGCTGGCACCCGGGCAGCCCGGAAAATGCCAAAAATCTGGATCAGTTCCCTGACTCGCGGTTTGTCCTCGAACAGGCCCGCGGTCTGCATGGCTTCTTCCAGGTAGGTGGCCCAACCCTCGGCCCGAGCTCCACTGCTGATGCGGCTGCGAATCGGATGTGAATTGCGCGCCGCCATCACCGCATCGAAGCGGTGGCCGGGAATGACCGCATGCAGATGATCCGGTGAAGGATCACGAAACTGCACCTCTTCCCAGAAATTGCGCCCGCCGGGCCGGACTATCCAGGGTGCGTTGGTATCCAGTTCGCCCACATCATCCGGTACGGTGATGATGTCCTGCTCCGCCAGGAAAACACGGATGCGGCGGTCGGTATCTGCAATTCTTTGGGCATAGTCTTCAGCACTGGTGGCAGGTTCCAATTCCGGCAAGTTGCGGTTGCGATTGCGCTCCAGAGCATAATCTGCCCATAAACGATCCAGCTCGCGTTGGCCCAGCAGTACCAGTTCCGACGAAGTCCAGGGCATCAACTTGACCTGGCGCAAATACCAATCAAAAGCTTCTTCCCCCGCTCCAGCCTGCGCTGTCCAGGCAGGGCGCTGGCCCCGCAGCCAGCTGTCGAATTCCTGAACTGCAGCAGCTGCAGCCTGGATATCGGGCAACAGCTCCGGTTGCGCTGTTGCTCGCTTGGCCAAATCCTTATACCAGCCCAGGACGCCCGCAGGTGGCGTGGCGCGATAAGGGTGACCATGCCCCACACCATCGGCGTGGGACAGGTTATAGATGGCCAAATCAGCATAATCAGCGGCCACATCTGCCAGCTGTTGCCGGGCCTGTTCTACCCACACCGGAATGGCCCGTATCTTTGCCAGGAATTCATCCGCTACTGGCCCGGCCAACGGCAATTCAGTAAAGGCCGGCCTGAGCAATTGGTCCACATACAAGCCCGGATCGCGGTTCCATGGCCGCGCCAGGTGAAGGATGAAGTCGTATTGGTCCAGCCGCGAACGCACTGCCAGGTAATCGACCTGCTGAGGCCGGCTCCAGGCAGCCACGTTCATATCACCCATGCGCGCCTGGAACTGCGCCATTTGTTGTTTCTGCCAGGCTATGGCTGCAGGGCTGTAGTCGGTGACAGGCTCAATCGCACGCCCCTGGGCATCCTGATTAATCACTCGCGCCTGTGGGCCGCTAACTGATCGGAACTGCAGAAACTCATCAAACAGGCTTACCAGCTCGGTATAGGTGCCCTGGCCTGAGGGAATGGACTCCGTATCGGCCATTATTGGCCCGATGGGGCACAGCAACAGCAGGATAGGGGCGAAACAGAAAGTCCTGAAGAGTTTCATGGCAATTTGCTCCGGAACAACGCGAATTCGATGGCCAATAATGCTGCATTAGAGCAGCCGGCTGCTTGGAATCAAAGGGGACAGAGTTCTTTGATATTGTCCGGGCACACCCGGCTTGTATTTCAACAGCCCAATCCGGCATGATGTGCCCCGATCAGATCTCGTTTGAACAGGGTAATCCATTGACATATTGCGTAGCCATCCGGGTCAGCCAGGGCCTGGTTTTTACTTCAGATTCGCGCACCAATGCCGGTGCAGACCAGTTGAGCACAGTCAGTAAAATGCACAGCTTCGACCTGCCCGGCGAGCGAGCTGTGTGCATTCTCACCGCCGGCAATCTGGCTACCACTCAGGCCGTGATTCGGCAGATCCGGCGCGACATGGAAAAGTCCTCCGGCCCTAGCCTGAGCCGCTTCACCGAGCTGGCCGAGGCAGCGGAATACGTGGGTGAACTCAGCCGTGCTGAACAGCGCAAACACAGCTCAAAAGCCACGGATACATTTAACCCGGAAGCTAATTTCATCGTCGGTGGTCAGATCGGCAAGCGGCCACATCAGCTTTATCATGTATATCCTGAAGGCAATTACATTTCGGCGTCCGAGCTCAATCCCTATCTGCAGATCGGTGAACTGAAATACGGCAAGCCGATACTGGACCGCATCATCCAGGACGCTGTTTCGCTGGAAGTTGCGGCCCGTTGTGCGCTGGTTTCAATGGATTCGACCATGCGCAGTAATGCGACGGTGGGTGCGCCTATTGAAGTGCTAACTTACGTCTCCGGATCTTTGCGATTGGATAAACCCCTGGTGCTGACGGAAAACCATCCCTATCTGCATCAATTGCGCCAGGCCTGGCAGGAAGGCCTGCAATTGGCCTTCGAAAATCTTCCGAACCTGCCGACCAGCAGGTCGGCGCCTCAGCTGGTCAATGCCTCGCGGAGCGACGGATAAGATTGCGGATCAGGTTCAGTTTGTCCTTCACACCCGGAGACAGGTAGAAGGGATAGACATCATCCTGCCCCAGTGAACGACTGATCTCATTCAGGGTAATGGCCAGAGCGGCCCATTCTTCCAGCCAGTCCTCAGCATCCAGCTTGCCCAATCCACC
>JBBKVS010000242.1:0-12480 GCA_037968555.1 Lysobacterales bacterium
CAATCGCGCCAGCGGCACTTTAAGTACATGCTTGATTCGCGCCAGCGCGAAGACCTTGGCAAGCGCAGTAGCCAGCAGGGTCACCAGGATGGCGCCCATCAGATCGAAGCGGGCCAGGAACCACTGGATCAGTCCGACTATCAGCAGCAGGCGTAGCAGGTTCTGCGCGATCAGAAATCGGGTTTCGGCAAACACGCGTAATGCACCATCGGTGAGCAAGGTCGCGAACAGCATCGACAATGTCCACACCATGAATATCGGCGCGCTGCGCTCATAGGCACTGGTGAACAGCATCACGATCAAGGCATGTGCCGTGATCACCAAGCCCGCCACCAGGGGAAAGAAAATCAAGGCCAGCTTGCGTACGCTGTCGAGCCAGATCGAAACCACCGCTTCACGATCACCTGCCAGCATTCTTTCCCGCATGTTCACCATCATCACGTTGCTGGTCGACGTCATCAGGTAATCCGACAACGGAATTTGCAGGCAGCCAACCGCATAAATCGCAAAGGTGATCGTATCGAAGTGATAGGAAACCACATACAAATGCAGGTTGGTCTGCAACACTTCGATCAGCCCCGCCAGGCCAAAGGGTATGGCATAAGCCAGCTGCTGGCGCAGCGACGTGCTGTCCGGACGCAGGCTGTCACCGAATTCCCGCTTGATGTAAACCAGCGTGGCGATCAGCCTGATCATCGCAAATGCGATTGCTCCCAGGAGCAACCCCCGCAAGCCGTAGAAAATCAGCACCGGCGTTATCAAAAACACGGCCCGCACGAGATCGGTAGCCGCATAGGAGCACGAAGCGGTCAGGTGCTGCTTGCGCACCGTCATGACGATTTCCAGCACCACTGCCATCAGCATAAACAGCAGGTAGACCCCGACCAACGGGATGGATGCCGCCAGTCCTGGATTGTTCAGCAGCTCCGCCACATCCTGCCGCCACAGCCAGAGTGCGCCCATAGAGACCACACCAAAGATCCCCAGCACCGCCAGGGTATTGAAGACAAAGCCCCCGCTGCGACGGCCTTCGGACGGCAGGAAGTAATACAGGCTTTCCGCCATCCCCACCTGGGCGATGCCGAACACCGTGCCGAAGATCAGGAATACCTGTTTGTAGCTGCCGAATTCGGTTTGGTCGAAGATCCGGGCGAGCACGATGGGAATGGCAAAGGCAGCCACAAACCCCAAAAATCGCCCGGACATCAGTACCAACGCCGGCCTGAAAATGGCCTCCAGGGGTTGCGTGTTCATGTTCGGGAATTTCCGCCGCCAACTGCGGAATCACACGGGGGCTGCGCACGGGCTTTTACCAAGCCGGCGCTCAGGCCCAATGCTGTAATTTGCACTTGTCTACCGGGTCGAAGATGCCGTTGACCTGACAACTCAGGATCGCCGGCGAAAAGCGTCCGAATGTGTTCATGCAGGACTTTTCCCACAACATCCGGCGGGAAATGGTCAGCAGCGGATGCGCCTGGTCAAGGTGCGCGCAGGTCGTGCAGGCCGTGCGGTACCCCGCTTCGGCAATTGCATTGATCACGCTGGCATTGAATTTGCCGTCTGGATAGGCGAAATGATTGATCGTTACGCCCAATTGTTGCTCCAACACCTGCCGCGAGCCTTCAACTTCATCGCGAACCGCTTGCGGCGTCTCATTGCTAAGCAGTGCATGGGATCGGGTGTGCGAGCCCACGGTCACGCCGCGCCCTGCCATTTCGCGGAGCATCTCCCAATCTACCGACTGAAATTCCAGCAACGCCTGCTCCGGGACCGCGGCCCTGGTTCTGAGCTCCTGAAGGAAGTTGGCAATCTCGGATTGACTCAGCGTTTCAAGCACACGGCGTGTTGCCTGAAATGGACTATTGGCTCCATGAATCCTGTCCGACAGGCATTTGGAAGATTGTTCGGAAAGTTCCAGGCCTGCAGCGAGATCGCGCCAGTAAGCCAGACTTGACGAATGTTGCCGCGCCAACAGCGTCGACATCAGCAGGTGAAGTTCGTCGTGAACCTGCAGCTGCCTGGTGCCGACCAGGTCGGTAACCACGTACACAGCAGAGGGAATACCTTTGCGTTCGAGAATCGGGAACGCGTTCTGGTATACATCCCGGTATCCGTCATCGAAGGTTATGGCCGCCATCGGCTTTCCGCTGCAGTCTCCCGCCTCCAGGCCTACGGCCAGTTCATCGAGCGAAACGAAGCGGTAGCGACGTGCTATCCAGTCCAGGTGCTTTTCAAAGGTCTGCGCACTGGTCAACATGGGTGAGATGGACAGGGAATCACTGTATTTGAAATCACTGACGACCCGGTGATAGCCCACCACCAGCGGCTTGTCTTTCAGGCCACGCCAGGAGCCTACCAGGCTGCTGAGGCTGGTCCAGTCCAGGCCCGCCGCAATACCGGTTTTGGCTAGGCCACGCAGCCGGACATTAACTGGCCCGATCATGAGTTTTGTGCTGGTAAGACGAGGTTTTCGCAGCCAGCAGTTTGATCCAGTGCTTGAAGACTTGCGCGAGCTTGTAGACGTTCACGATTTTCCGCTGAGGATAGAGTTCCAGCCGGATAAGTTCGCGTTCCTGCCGCGCCCAAAGGTACTTGTAGGGTTCATTGTCGTGCAGAAAATCGAACTCGGTCGCGCCATCTTCAATCGCTTGCTTGATGACCATCGCGAGAATCACCGTGCCCACACTGTACTTGCTGAAATCCCGGTTGAGAGCGGATTGATAGTGATAGTAAACATTCCTGTATTTGAAAACGTAAAGCGAAGCGGCGGGAATGCCATCCAGCATGAGCGTGTAAAACCGCAGCCAGCCCGCATTCAGGCTGGCCCTCGAGAATGTCTGGTGGAAGTCAATTAATGCCTGACTGTGCAGCGCCGTCGAACCGCCTTTCTCCGACCAGCGTTCCAGGTGCAGACGGATCATCAAATCCATGGCCCACTCTCGTTCTGGCTCCGTCTCAACCCGGTGCAACTTCACCTCAAAGTCTTTATGCAATCGTCTCAGCATCCTGGTCAGGGTCATCGGGTGGGACGAGGGGTTAAGACTGTCAAGAAAGGAATCCCAGGTATGTCCCTTAAGGATGCAGTAAGGGGAATAATTAGTCGTCTCGCCAGTCGATGCCCAGCCCATTTGCTTAAGTTTGTTGGCCAGATCTGCCATCAGAGGAGACGATTTTTCTATTCTCACCAGGTCCAGCATGTAGTCCGACCGGGCCAGGCTGGCTATGATTTCCCGCATCGAAATTTCCTCAAAGCCTGGCCTGATCAGGAAGCTCATGTAATCGGAACCCACGCTCCCGGAAGCCAGAAACTCCAGCGCCCGCCATGGCATGAGCCGCTTAAAACTCCCGGGCCGCAGAACCAGCGGCGCCAGGGCGATCAAGCGGTCGTCGCGCCTGACGATAATGATGTGCAGTTTCCGCGTACCTGCTAGGTGCAGCCACCAGTTATAAGCCCATTCCCATGTCAGAAACAGGCAGTCACCAGCACAAGCCTGCAACAAGCCATTCCATTCACGCCGGAGATCGCGAAACTGATCCGTATCCGTAATGATTTCTGTGCTTATCGACGCTAACGACGCTGCGGAGTCAAAGCCATTCTCAACTCGCTCAATGACAGCCGTTTCGTACTGGCTGAAAGTCGTCATGCTCTGGCCGCTATGCACATCGTCCGGGCTAATTCGGTGCGGTATAAGCTCTCCGTATCAGCGGTCATTTTGGTCAACGAGAATCCTTCGGTGGCCATGATTTTTGCCTGTTGGCCAAAGCGATGGGCAAGTTGGGAATCATCGAGAATTAACCGGATGGCCTGCGCCAGGTGTTCAGGGGATCTGACGGGAATCAGAATGCCATTGACCTGGTCCTTGACCAGCTCCGGGTTGCCACCCACGTTGGTGGCCACTGTCGGAACACCCGCCGCCATCGATTCCAGCAGGGTATTCGACAAACCTTCACTGTGCGAAGGCAGAACCGAAATAGCGGCCTCCGCCAGGATTTCCGGTGTGTCCTCGCGATGCCCGGCAAAAATAATCCTGTCACCTACGCCCAGCGAGCTCGCCAGTTGCTTAAGTTCTTCGACATACTCCTGGTCATGGGAAAATGTGCCTTGCTGATACTGGAGTTTCGCACCGGCGATGAGGTAGCGAACGTCCGGGTGCGACTGTTTCAACAGGGCAGCAGCCTTGATGAAATCGTCCACGCCTTTTTGCGGGTTCAAGCGGGCGATCATCACGACGATAGGCGCTGAATCCGGAATAGCCAGTTCCCGCCGAATGTGAGAACTATCGCTGAGGCCAGCATAGCGTGACATATCGACACCGTTTTTGATCACGGTGATCTTGCTTTCCTGGTAGCCCTGCTCCAGCAACCAGTCGCGAATGGAGTCGGCGTTGACCAGGATTCTGTCTGCCAGGCCGCACACCCATTTCTGCACCATTTTCTGGGCGGGGGTCAGATAAACACCCCGGTCACGGATGGATGCGAGGACCACCGGAACCCGCGCCAGTCGAGCAGCCGGGATCGCAAAAACGTTGGCATAGAAGTTGTAACTGTGAACGATCTGGATGCGCTGGCTACGCAGGTATTGCGCAAAGCGCCATTGCTGCAAAAAAGTCTGGGGCATGTACAGATTCCGGATTTGGAACTCGGAGATGGGTATCCTGAGTTTCTCGAATTCAGCCAGCACGTCTCCGCCCTTTCTCAGGCAGGAAAACTGCAGATCGAAGGCCTCACGGTCCAGGTGACGAACCAGATTCAGCACCTGGCCTTCGGTGCCCCCGCTGAAATAAGTGGTCATCACTTTCAGCAGTCGGATCGGCTCAGGGCTGCTAGTTGATAAACCAGTCAACTTAGCTTCTATCGCGTGGGCCTTCACGATATAAATTCCTTTTGCTTAGCAGCTGCTGCTACCTTCACCCGGTAGGCGCCAACACCCTTCAGCGAGCGCGTTGCCTGTACTGACTGCGCCGATTTGCAGATCGTTTCGGCGGCAATCGCCAAACCCGCAATATAGAAAAAATAGAAGTGATAGGCGACCGGGTGAAACAGTGCGGCTATGGCGAACGCGATCAGGCTCACACGTAAGCCTTCTGCGATATGAAACAAGCCGCCGGAGCTATCCCCTGCCTGGGAACGCAGCACCACAGCAGTCGCTCGCAGGCAATGAACGTACAAGCACAGAAACAGTACCAGCCCCGGAAGTCCCAGATCGACCAGATAGATCAGATAAACGTTGTGAACCTCAGTCCAGGATTCCTTTCTGAGTTCATTCAGTGCCAATGCATTCATTCCGATGCCAGAGCCGATCAGCGGATTGGCGATGACCAGGCGGGCTGCGGATTTCATGTCCTGGAGCCGGGTCTGGGCCGAATGTGATGAATCATCCTCTATGTTGACAATGGTACTGAGTCGTTCGCTGTAACCTGAAGGTATGAAGGGAATAGCCAATAATGCAAGAATCACCGCAGCAGAAAGCCAGGCCAGTTTTACCCGCTTCCTCAAGAACCAAAGATAGGTCAGGCCAGTGACCATCAGTGTGAGGAAGCCAGCACGGGAAAATGTTGCAACTATGGCGACCACCAGAAGACAGGCAATCGATGCCAGCAGAATACGTACGCCTGGTCTTTTCGAAGCCAGCAGCAGGGCAATGCACAAGGGCAGTATCAGATTAAGCATCAAGGCCATATCGTTGGGGTTGCCGGTCAGAGCCGCGGTGTAACCCGCCACCCGGTCGCCACCTTGCAGGGGGATTCCCGACATGAAATTTCCCACCGTCGTCACAGCCAGCGGGATGCTGATTAACACCAGGCCCCAGGTAATTCGACCCAGCTTGGCCGGATTGTCGATCACATTGGCGAGCAACATGAAAACGATAATGGTTTTCAAAAAATGCTCGAGCAAAAATGCCATGCTGCCGCCGGGCCACAAGGAAAATGGTGCGGTGATCAAGGCCCAACCAAGCAGCAACAGCACAATTCTGGTCGGCGTGTTGTTTGTGATGGCCGGAAGCCCGACGGACAGCCGCCTGTAAACATGTGCCGCAATGGCCAATGCCGCGGCCACCATGGCTATACGCAAAGGTGAGAGCGCGGGAAATCGCTCCTGCGGTGCGAGCAACAGAATGAAGGTGAATGCCATCAGGGCCCAGAAAGAAACTCCGGCGCCCTGTTGGGCTTGTTTCCTGAACGTTTCCGGTCCGACTGGCGTCGCTGCGACATCTGTCGTCGGTACTCGCCACCATTGAGTGTCGGAGTGGGTCATCAAAGACGGATGACCTGGTGTTCAGCCGATGGGATGCCAAAGGTTACGTTGCGGGTATCAACGATCAGAGTGCCAGACTCTATGATTTTCCTGTAATCGAAATCGGCATGATCCGTCAGGATCAGAATACAGTCTGCCGCCTCCATTCCAGCAGTCGTCAATTCCTGCGCAAATAAAGGAACCGCATTTACTTCGATGGTCGGCACATAGGGATCAGCGTAAGTCAGCTCCGCCCCCTTGCTCATGAGGCTCGAAATCACCTGCAGTGCCGGCGACTCACGGATGTCACCGACTCCGCGCTTATAAGCCACTCCCAGAGCCAGTATTTTCGCTCCGTTCAGACACTGTTTACGCTGATTGAGTGCATCGCCGACGAGTTTTACCACATGTCCGGGCATGGACTGGTTGATCTCTTCCGCCAGGGGAATGAATCGCGCTTCATAGTTACTGAGCCGCATCTTCCAGGCCAGGTAGGCCGGATCGATGGGAATGCAATGTCCGCCGATTCCTGGCCCGGGGTAAAAAGGCATGAATCCGAACGGCTTGCTGGCTGCCGCATTGATGACTTCACAGGAACTCACCCCAAGCTGGCGGCACATGATAGAGAACTCATTAGCCAGCGCGATGTTCACGCTACGGAAAACGTTTTCATACAGCTTGGCCAACTCTGCCACCGTTGGTGTCGAAACCTCAACCACCTTGTCCACAATCTGGCGATACAGAGCGGCAGCCAGTTCGGTGCAATTTGCAGTAATCCCGCCGGTCACCTTGGGAATATCCCGCACCATGAATTTCTTGTTACCCGGATCAATCCGCTCTGGTGAAAATGCCAGGAAGAAGTCTTTGCCGGCCACCAGTCCCCTGGCTTCAAACAGGGGCAACAACAATTCTTCGGTGGTGCCCGGATAGGTCGTCGATTCAAGAATGATCAGCTGGCCAGGCCGCAGGGACTCCACCAGTCGTTCAGCGGTCGCCAGCACATAGGAAATATCCGGGTCTTTTGATTTGCGCAACGGTGTCGGCACGCAAATAAGAATGACATCACTCAATTCCAGGGTCGCAAAATCTACCGTCGGATGATAGCGACCGTTATCACTGAGCAGTTTGAGTTCTTCGTCCGTTATATCAGGGCTCTTGGCATCGAATTGGGCCAGGCTACTGATCCGTCCAATATCAATATCCAGGCCGGTCACCACAAAACCTTCGCGGGCAAATGCCATGGCCAGCGGAAGTCCGACATAGCCCTGACCGATCACGGTGATCCGGGCGGTATGATCCAGAATGGATTCCAACAGCACGGTATGACTATCCAGCTTGATTTGCACTGGTCTGCTCAGCGCAATGTTCAACCTGCTGCCAGGTTGAATCCGGTCACGCACGACGACGTTTGTGTTGTGCTTCTGCATAAGAGTTCTCTTTATCGAAAGGAGATGAATTTAGACGGGGACCAGCTGACTGAAATAACCCCGGAAACGGGCAGTACGCTGTGCTTGCGCTAGGCAACGTCGCGACTACGAACAATGCTCTGTTTGACCTGACTGGGTGTTTGGAGTGCTTGCTTGTTTACGCGTAGTTCACCCGTTCCTGACGGGTTCACGACCCTGCTTACTGCCAGAGGTTGCTGCAGGGGCTGATCCGAGGGCTGATCCAGGAGTTGATCAGCCCGGGAAAATACCATTCCTGCTGTTTCAAACAGGATGCGGAGGTCCAGCCAAAGCGAATAGTGCTTCAGGTAGTAAAGATCAAAGCACAGCTTTTCCATTTCTTCCTGAAGGTTGTTGGCATAGCGGTAGCGCACCTGTGCCCAGCCGGTGATCCCCGGACGCACACTGGACCGTATTGCATAGTAGGGAATCGGGAAACCGGAATCTGAAGTGTTGCGCGCCGCCAGGACAAACAAATCCAAATTGGAAGCCGGATGCGGTCTGGGCCCGACGATGTTCATATCACCGATTACGATATTCAGAAACTGGGGTATTTCATCCAGGCGTGTTTTTCTCAGCCAGCGGCCCACTCGCGTGATTCGGTGGAAGTTGCCCTCCTCCCATTCGGACTCCTGCTTGTCCGAAATCAGCATGGTGCGAAACTTGAATAACCTGAAACTACGGCCAGCCATACCCGATCGATTCTGAATGAAGAGTATTGGGCCTGCGGAATCGATCCTGATCAGTAGTGCAATCAGCAGCATGATGGGGGCGAGCAGGATCAACCCGACACCGGCAAAGCCGAGACTGAGCAGCCGGTTGGAAATCAGTGCTGCCCGGCGCGGCTGGAAATCGTTCGAGTAGATAATGCTTTCGGGAGCGAAAACCTGCAATGGCAGTTTTCCGGTTAATTCTTCATAAACCGTCTCCGCATGCACGATGCGGACATTTTGAAGCAACCGCGCCTGAATAAGCTGACGACCCGTCAGTCCTCCACCGCCGTCAGATGGTGCAACAATGATGACTTCGGGTTGGTGCTGACAGATGATGCGATGGAGCTCATCAATGCTGCCCAACACCGGATAATCCAAAACACCGGCTTCGTCCGGCTCTTCCATTGCGACGATACCAGCGATCTGGTATTTGCATCTGGTTTGTCGGCGAATTTCCGCCAACAGGATGCACATGAGTGAGCCAGAGCCTATGACAAGGGCTTTTTCAGTAGTTTGGTATTTCGGTAAGGCATGCATAGTTGACCCGTACAGCTTGCAAATGTCCTCCCTGCAAAGACAAGGCGGAATATGAATTGGAAACGGCAACGATGGCCGTGCGCGAACTAGGGCCTAGTGGGAGCCCCATTGAAAATCAGGCCCAGCACCTTTTCCTGCGCCATGAGGTTCAGCATTTCTTCGAGCTTTTCGCGCGTTGTGGAATTCGCCTTGACCACGATCAGGAAGCCATCGACAACTCTTTCAATCAGCTCGATATCGGGCAGCAGCAAGGTCTGGGGGGTGTCCACGATGATGTAGTCAAACTGCTGCCGCGCCTGTTCGAATAGCTCATCGAGCCGCGGCGACTTGAGAAGCTCATAGGGCGATTCAGGACAGCTGCCCGACGGTATCAAACTGAGATTGAAGTCTGGCAGCTGGTAAGTCGTCAGCTCGTTCCCGGATTGCACTTTCGCAACCCAGCCCGCAACGCCCGAACTCGCATCCGGCTGCAAATCAAAATGCTGGTGCACACTGGCGGCAGACTTGCGGAAATTCAGATCGACCAGCAAAACACGGGCATCGGCATTCTGCGCCAGCGCCCCCGCCAGATTGATGGCCGTCAAGGTCTTGCCGTCACCGGCCTGAGGGCTGGTTACGCCCAGTACAATGCCGCATTCCGGCCGGCGCATTTCTTCCACGGCATGCCTCAAACGGAAGTAACTCTCCGCCAGAAATGCTGTGGGCTGCAACAAACAGACCAGATGGGGGTCTATCCGACCGCTCTTGCTGATTTTATGCTGCACCCCATCCTGATCCTGATGCACCACAAATCCGGATCTGGCGGGCCGCAACTCACTGCTTCTGAGCCGCGTTACCGGAAGCGAGGGGGTATCAATCTTGTTGTTCGCCTGATTCATGTTTTGCCTTTTAGTTACCTGTCACGCAAATATTGCAGATGTTCGCCGCTGCCGAAATATGCAAGCTGTTGGCGGAACAGCGCACTAGCTCGAAATTGCCAAAACAAGTTCACCAGCGTGTGTCCCAACGTAAAAGCTGGAGGCCGCCAGGACCAGCAAGCCGGCAACAAAAATAACCGAGACCAGGCCGAACCGCGCACGGCTGCGCCACTGCTCAGCCGGCGTCCGGATCAGGGGTATGCTGGCCAGAATCGGCACCCCGGTAAACTGGCGTATATCGATGATAGAGTGAAAGCCTCCGTCCATCTGTTCGGCCAGTAACAGAGCCGCGCCGGCCACTCCAAGGGCCAGCAACAAGCTGGCAAATATCAGTCTCTCCCGATTTGGTGCTACCGGCGCATCCGGAGGAATCGCTACTTCGATGATCCTGAACTGCTGGTCCCTGCGCGATTCCAGGGACTCGGCTACGTTCGCATCCTGATAGAGCTGTTGCAGTGAAAGGTATTCGTTTCTTGCAGTGTCATATTCGTAAGCGAATCGCTTCAGATCCTGTTCGATCTTCGGCACGCCTTCCAGACTCCGCACCAGTCCGGCAATAGATTTACGCAGCCGTCCCTCCTCCACTCTGAGCACTTGCAATTCACCATCCAGATCGATAGCAACGGGCCCCGACTGCCGCAGGTCACCGTTCGCTCCGGAACCGCCATTTGTTCCGGCTAGCTCCTGAGTCAATGAATGAATTTCCCGCTGCAGGCGGACGATGTCCGGATGTTTTGCCGTAAAACGTGTTTCGAGCCCAGCCAGTTCACGCTGCAGCCATTCGAGCCGCCGGCTTCCGGTCAGGCTCTCAACTGCGATGCCCGGTATCACGTTGGCCCGCCGATCCAGCAGGTGAACCTGCCGCGCACTGTTCAGCTGCAGATCGGAGTTAAGCCGGTCCAGCGTGGCCATGTTGAACCCTTGTTGCTCCGGCAGTTCACTGATGTGGGCATTTTTGAATTCGTTCATGCCCAGTTCCTGCGCTTCAAACTTGGCTCTTGCCGATTCGAGTTGTTCGCGGACAAATTCAGTGGTTCTTTCCGCGTGTCCGGTCCGTATTCGTTCATTTTCGGCCCGGTATCTGGCCACCAGTTCATTGGCGATCAGTGCTGCCCGATCGGGGTCCCAATCCTGATAACTGATCGTAATGGCATAGGTGGAAAACTGCCCCCACTGAAGTTGGGTTGAGGCCTGCTGCTCGATCCGGATATCCTGGCGGAAGCGATTGATGATTGATTCTGCGGAATCCTGATCCTTCAACTGGGCATAAAGATCAAACTCATCGACGATTTCCTGTAACTGGGAGCGGCTCATAACAGCCTGTCGGATCATACTCAGCCGCAGCTCCAGTTCGTTCGTGACCCCGGCCTTGAGCAGCGATTCGGCGATGTCATCCTGGGTAAATAGGATGGTGGTTGAAGCACGGTAAAGTTGCGGCAAAGCCACGATCAGACATACCGCTGCCGTGAACACCGACAGGAAGGTGATCAATACCAGCCATTTTCTCCTGCTTAATTGCTCCATGACCTTGTCGATCATTGAGGCTTGCTCCATTTCTACCACTGCTGTGTCTCCACCCTGCTGAATAATCTGCGTCACTGGATCAGGGGACAAGAATGACGTCGCCCGGGAAAATCAAAACGCGTTCCGCGCTGCTGCCCGATTTGAGCAGCCGTTTGTAATCAAAACGTATCTTTTCGGTCTTTCCACCGACGGTTCGCAGAATCATGATTTTCGAACTGGCAGCAAACTCCGTAAGCCCACCCGCCTCTGCCAGCGCATCCAGAACCGTTGCCTGGTTCTGGAACTCGAATCGTCCGGGCAGGCGAACTTCGCCCAGTACGGATACCTTGTAGCTGTGTACTGCATCGACCACTACGGAAACTTCCCCGGGGATGATGTCGATAAATGCAGCCAGGGCCTTTTCCATCGCGCCCTGCAGTTGCAAGGGTGTCAGGCCGGTTGCCGGGATGTCTCCGACCAGCGAAAACGACACTTGCCCATCCGGGCGCACCGTGACCGTCTGGTTTAATTCCTTGTGGTTCCAGACACTGATGGACAGGACATCCGCAGGTCCGATCCGATACTCCATCTCGCTGCCGCCATACACAGCGGCGCGGCTGGTGCTGTTCTGAAGCTCGATTTGATCCGCGTTGGCACCGCTGGTCGCACATCCGCAGATCACCACCAGTGCCAGCAGGGCCAATGAATCCAATGCATGGCGGAACAGCTTCGTGCCAGCGCCCGCCCGGTCAATCGATAGCAAAGGTTTATATTGATTCGTCATGGTCAGCTCAAAGTGCAGCGATCTGATTAATTAAAAGGCCCAATTGGGCAAGGGCGATATTGAAACTAGGAGCCTGTCGGACTTGACCGATCGTAGCGAGGGAAAGCCGATTTGAGTCAGATTTTTCGATCTTTTGAGGCCAATAGCACCGCTATTAAACGAAAAAGATCGGAAAATCTGGCCAAATCCGGATTTTCCGCAGTAGATCATGTTAAGTCCGACAGGCTCCTAGCGGGGCTCACGCCGGGGGTAGGTAAATCTCGCCCCCAGCCGGATCACGTTACGGGAGACTTCAAACGACCCACCGTTATCAGGGCTGACTTGCTGAACGTTAAAGTCGTAGCCAG
>JBBKVS010000243.1:0-16924 GCA_037968555.1 Lysobacterales bacterium
AAAAATGGTGGGCCGTGTAGGATTCGAACCTACGACCAAAAGATTAAAAGTCTTCTGCTCTACCAACTGAGCTAACGGCCCATTTGTGCATGGATGCTTTCAGATCACGAAGCACATGGATGTGCAAGAGTGATCGTTTAAGTTGCCACTCCAAAATTTATGGGTAGCAAAGGGAGGCGGCATTTTAGGGGAATTCACCCCGTGCCTCAAGTTCAATTGGCTAAAATTTTCGGGTTTGGCCGCTCTAGCCTGATTTGATACGGCTTTAAGCCTGAATATAGTGCGTGGGATCGGTGATTCCGGCAGTCTTAAAGCCTTCCCGACGTATTTTGCAAGAATCACACACTCCACAGGCCCTGCCCTGCTCATCAGCTTGGTAGCAAGACACAGTCTGGCTGTAATCCACGCCCAGCTCCACGCCCTGGAGAATAATTTCCGCCTTAGTCAGGTGGATCAGGGGTGTATGGATGGTCATCTTCGCACCATCAACCCCGGCTTTGGTGGCCAGTCTGGCCATGACTTGATAGGCCATGATGAATTCTGGCCGGCAATCCGGGTAACCGGAATAATCCACCGCGTTCACACCGATGAAGATGGCGTTGGCACCGAGCACCTCCGCCTGCCCCAATGCCAATGACAACATGATGGTGTTGCGGGCGGGGACATAAGTAACTGGAATGCCACTGCTACTTTCGGTGGGCACATCAATGTCAGCGGTCAGTGCCGAGCCACCAATTTCGCGCATGTTCACCTGCAGCACTTTCAAAGGCACATCCAGGCTTTGTGCAACTCTTCGGGCAGCGTCGAGCTCTGAGCGATGCCGTTGGCCGTAATCCACCGCCAGGGCCAGGCAATCAAAGCCTTCATTGCACGCCATGGCCAATGTGGTAGCAGAATCCAGGCCGCCGGAAACCAGCACCACGGCTTTGGGTTTGGAAGTTATTTCTGAATGGTTCATTTGCCTGGCGTGTCGCCCCATAAAATCTTGTGCAGCTGCAATTGGTATCGTACCGGTAACTGATCCTGCAAAATCCACTCAGCCAGCTCAGTGGCATCCACCGCACCCCAACTGGGTGAAAACAGCACTTCACAGATCTCCGCCAACTTCCTCTCACCCACCTGTTGCCTTGCCCACTCATAATCTTCGCGGGAGCAGATCACAAACTTGACCTGGTCATGGGCGGTCAACGCTTCAAGATTGCCCCAGAGGTTCTTGCTCTCTTCTCCGGAACCCGGCGTTTTGATATCCATCACCCGGCTGACGCGTACATCGGCCAGTCGAATATCGACGGCTCCGCTGGTTTCCAAAGACACGGAATAGCCCAGATCACACAACTTGATCAGCAGCTCACTGCAGCGCTTCTGCGCCAGGGGCTCGCCGCCGGTAACACAGACATGGCGGGTGCCGTGTGCTTGAATTCGCGCAATGATGTCGTCGAAATGCATCCACTCCCCGCCACTGAAAGCATACTCACTGTCACAATAGACGCAGCGCAGAGGGCAACCGGTGAGGCGAACGAAAACGGTAGGTAGTCCACTCTGACGTGCCTCGCCCTGCAAAGAGTGAAATATCTCGGTAATCTTCAGCATGCCCGCCCGGGACTCGGGGACATAGCGCACAGCGGCTTCGCTCATGGAGATATTGTACAGCCTGGAAAACGGGGGTGACTGGGTAAATCTGCGCTCAGATCAATTCGCGGGTCAGCTTTTAAGCCAACAGACGGAGCTCAAACCGAAATGGCTCAGTAATGACCTTCCATACGCATGCTGCGCAAACGGTTATCTGCCAGCCGGGCCAGGGTAGTATCCGGGAATTGCTGCTTCACCTGCTCCAAAGCTGCGCGGGCCTTATCCCATTGCTTCAGCTCGTAATGAGCATAGCCAATCTTCAACAAGGCATCCGGTGTTTTGGAACTATCGGAATAGTTTTTCAGTAAGTCACTGAATGCGTCCAGGGCAATATCGTAGTTGCGGGTTACGTAGTAAGACTCACCCAGCCAGTATTGCGCATTATCGGCATATTCGCTTTGCGGATAACGGGCCAGAAAGGTTTGAAAACCCTCAGCCGCATCGGCATAGCGTAAATCTTTGAGCGATTGAAAAGCCTGGTCGTAGGCAGCTTTTTCTTCCACTGGATTTGCTGGCACAGCCTGACTTTGCACAGCAGGCGGGTCCAAGGCAACGGTATCAGACGGCAGGTCCATGGGTGGGCGTACATCAGGGCCATCTGTTGCTGGCATTGAATCCACTGCGGGCTCTTCGTCAGCATTGATTGATTCGTCGGCGCCGGTGCTGGCAACTGTCGCCGAGCCAGGCCTTTCGGGTGATGTCACTTTGTTGGAAGCGGAACTTCCGGAGGCACCTTGGCCGCTGATGCGTTGGTCCAGATCCAGGAACTGGTCACGCTGACGTTGACGCAGGGTTTCCAGCTGATTGGCCTGGTCTTCGACCTGGCCGCGCAACACCCTGACTTCATCCTGCAACTCCTGCACCTGGGAAACCAGGTCGGCAACTACACTTGTGTCTTGTGGTTGTGCATTTGCAGAAGCAGTAAACAGCATGGCCAGCGCTAGGCTGGCCATACTGATATTTTTATTACAAACTAAAATCATAAATCAACGCGCGGTGTAAACGATCTCCACACGACGATTCTGACCCCAGCAAGTGTCATCGCTGACACGGCAAACCGGACGCTCTTCACCGTAGCTGACTACGTTGAGCTGGTTGCCGCGTGAACCCTGTGCTGACATCAAGCCCATCACGGCATTGCCGCGACGCTCGCCCAGACCCAGGTTGTATTCACGACTGCCACGTTCGTCTGCATGACCTTCCAAAGTAACTCGTGCGCTGCTGTGAGCCGCGGTGTATGCAGAATGAGCTGATACGATTCCACGGTACTCAGGGCGAACGGTTGATTTGTCATAGTCAAAATAAACGATACGCTTGGAAAGCAAGCTTTGCGGGTTGTCGAAATTACGTGCATCGGTGTAATCCGAAGCATCCAGCGCGGCTTCCGTAACCACCTGCTTCACTGTCTCCGTAACTGGAGCCGGCTCGGTTGGTTTCGGTTTAGGCTGGCAAGCCGCAATAGTCATTGCGATCATGATGGCCATTATCCATTTAAATGCGGTACTCATTACTTCTCTCCTAAGTTGCTGCTAACGCGCCGTTTAATACGGCGAGCATTTCTTGTTACTGTGATTATATTACCTGATTACAGGCGACCATGCGGGTTCGCGAACATCCCCCTCGCTGAGAACCAACTTCTGCCGAACATTCCCATCTGCTGAAACAGCTGCGAGCACACCTCGTGCCCCCTCACGCGTTGCGTAAAGTACCATACTCCCGTTCGGCGCGAAACTGGGAGATTCATCTAATTTTCCGGGAGTTAGCACGGTAAATCGTGCGCTGGCAAAATCCCACAGGGCAATTCGGTATTCATTGCCCTTACCTTGCGCTACCGCGAGCTTTTTACCGTCGGGTGAAATATTGGCCCTGGCGTTGTAATCTCCTGATAATGTTACTCTTTCTGGACTGCCGCCACTGGCAGGGATACTGTAGATCTGCGGCTTGCCGCCACGATCAGAGGTGAAATAAATGGTGCGACCGTCTGGCGACCAATTGGCTTCGGTATCAATAGCCCAATGCTGCGTCAGTTGGGTTTCCCTTCCGGTGTCCATATCCCGCACATAAATTTCCGGATTTCCGGAGCGGGAGAGGGTCAAAGCCATGCGTTTTCCGTCCGGAGAGAAGGCTGGAGCACCGTTAATTCCTTTACCACTGGAAACCAGTTCCCGGGCACCGGTAGCGACATCCTGCATATAAATGGCCGAATTACCCTTTTCAAATGACACATAGGCCAGTTTGCGGCCATCCGGCGACCAGGCAGGTGACAACAAAGGTTCGGGCGAACCCACTACCGATTGCGGGCCATAACCATCTGCGTCCGCCACCACCAACTCATAGCGCTGATCAGTACCCAGACCTACTGAGGTGATATAGGCAATGCGCGTGGCGAATGCGCCCGGTATGCCTGTCAGTGCCTCGTAAATTGCGTCAGCTACACGGTGGGCGCCGAAACGCAGGTCTCCCTCGCCGACGGTCGTAATCTGGGATAACAGCAGTTCCTGGGTATGCACATCGAATAATTGATAGATCAGTTCATGGCCGCTGCCGCCCGGTGCATCCCGGACTTTGCCAATCACGATGTAATCGGATTTGAGCAATCGCCAGGTGCCAAAGCGTATGTCGGCCTCTTCATGTGGAAACTCGATGATGTCGTCCCGATTCAAGGGCTTGAACAGGCCAGATCGGTACAAATCATTGGAGACGATCTGGTCCACGCTGTCGACCGGTGGAGGGCTGGCCTCTTCCCAGTTGAATGGCACAATGGCAATTGGCAGGGCGCTGGCGTTGCCGCTGATGATTTCGATCTGGAGTTGTGCCTGCGCCAAAGGCGCGGCCAATAATACCAGCAGGAAAGTCAGTAATTTTTTCACGTTTCTATTCACCGTCATATTTAAATTCAAAGTCGATTTCCCGTGCAAATACCTCTTCAAAGCCACGATAAGGCAATGCGTCAATTCTTTCTACTGCGGCGACGATAGACCGGCGTGTGGCCTCGTCACCGTTGCAACTTCCCGAAATCGCGGCCGATATGACCTCTCCTCCGGGTATCTGAACGATTCTCAGGATGCAGCGCAAACCAGGTTTGGCGGTTGGCGGGCGCAACCAGTTTTCCCGCACCAATTGTTGTACCGCCAGTTGGTACCTGTCACCCAGATCAGCTATGCGTCCTTCTGCTTCCGACTGCGCCTGACGATCCTGCTGTGCCCGGATCGCATCTTCCTGCAGTTGCTGCTGCCTGGCCTGCTCTTGTTGCATCAGCTTCTCCTGCTCCTGGGCCTTTTCGCGCGCCTCAAGCTGCTTTAACTTCTCGGCTTCCACTTTACGCTGCTTTTCAGCTTCAGCCTGCTGCTGGCGAACTTTGTCCAATTCCTGCTGCTGCTTCAGACGATCTTCTTCGTTTTTCTTTTCCTGTTCCTTTCTCAACTCAGTCAGCTTGTCCTGTGCTTCCTTCTTCTTGCGGGCTTCCTCATCCAGCTTTTTGATTCGTGCCTGCTCTGCCTGGGCCTGTTTCTGTTTCTCTGTTTCAGCCAGCTTCAACTTTTCAGTTTCCGCCTGCTTCTGGCGCTGCACTTCCTGCTCGCGTTCGCGTTGTTTTTGCTGGTTCAACTCCTCAGCCCGACGATCTTCCAACTGCTGCCGCTTTTGCGCCTGTTCCGCTTCCTTCTGTGCTTCATCACGCCGTGTGGCGAGTTGTGTGGTATCAACAATCACCGCCTGGATCGTCAGTGCCACAGCCTTGGATTGCTTGAAAGGCTTCCAGCTCAAGGTGCTCAAAACCACCATGGCAGCCATCAACATGTGAAAGCCAACAGCTAGCCCAAAAGGCTTCCACAGGGATTCATTGCGGGTGCTGCGACGCATTGCGTGCCTAGCCTTCCGGCTTCGCTGCCGCCGCTGCATCCCCATCCAGCGGGTCACTCATCAGACCTACTTTCAAAACTCCGGCTTTTTGCAGCAACACCATGGCCTGATAGATCGCGCCATACTCAACTTCTTTGTCGCCACCGACCAGCACTTCCAGCTCCGGATTGCGCCGCATGATGGCGCTGATGGTGGTAACCAGGGTCTCCGGGTCTATCATGCCGCCCGCCAAATCACCGCCGGCGTTGAGATAAAGATCGCCATTGCGCAACACAGTCAGCACCAAGGGTTCTTCGTTCTTCTGGCTTTCCAGTGGTTCGGCATCGGCCTTGGGCAGCTCTACTTCAACACCCAGGTTCAACAGCGGCGCCGTGATCATGAAAATCACCAGCAACACCAGCATCACATCGATGTAAGGCACGACATTGATCTCTGCCATGGGTCGCCGACGAGTCCGGACCTTTACTGGTTCCATATCTGCTTAGTCCTTGCTCAAATTATGGGCATAGCGTTGCAGAATGCTGGAGAACTCTTCCTTGAAGTTGTCGTAGCGTACCTCCAGCCGTTCAACCTGGTTGGAGAATCGGTTGTAAGCGATCACCGCCGGGATAGCAGCAAACAGGCCCATGGCCGTTGCCACCAGGGCTTCAGAAATACCGGGAGCGACCATGGCGATGGTGGCCTGGTTGACGTTAGCCAGCGCCTGGAAGGATGTCATGATGCCCCAGACGGTACCAAACAAGCCCACATAGGGGCTGGTTGAACCGACCGTTGCGAGAAAATTGAGGTGATTTTCCAGCTCTTCGGTTTCCCGGGTCAGCGCAATACGCATGGCCCGTTGCGACCCTTCTACCATGGCATTGGGCGTCATGCGGCCCTGCTGGCGCATACGAGTGAACTCGGAAAAACCGGCATCGAAAATCTTTTCCATGCCATTGGCAATGCGGTGGCCGGTACTGATGCCTTCATGTAGTTTGGTCAGATCCGTTCCCGACCAGAACTGCTCTTCAAACTTGTCAGCGGCACTCTGGGCTTTGCTGAGAATCTGCCGCTTGCTGAAAATAATCATCCAGGATGCAACTGATGCTGCCAGCAACAGGCCCATCACACATTTAACCAGCCAACTGGCGTGCAACACCAGTTGCCAAATCTGTACTTCACTTCCCATTCGTCAACTCCGATTGCAACCAGGCCGGCATGCGTGCCGGTTTCAGACTGTCAGCGTGCAGCATGGCCACACTCAATTCCGCGGTGGCCACTTCCACACCATCCGCAATTCTGTTGATGCGTTGTTGAAAACCAACCCGCACACCTTTAACCCAGGTCGGCTCTGCCGTTACCTGTAACTCATCATCCATTTTTGCTGCCTGACGAAAATGGACCTGTATATCCAATACCACCCAGATCAGATTGTGCTTCTGCCGCAAAGCCTGCTGGTGTATGCCTTTGGCACGCAAAAACTCGGTGCGGGCCCGTTCAAAATAATTCAGGTAATTCGAGTGATAAACCACACCTCCGGCATCGGTGTCTTCGTAGTAAACCCGTATCTGCCAGACAAAAGGCTGTTGTTTTAGTTCACTCATGGTGGTGCTCTGCTGACCTGCCCTGGCTGCTTTTCTTGTTTATTGTCTTCGCTGGCTCAACCAGCTGATGGTTCTGATCGCTTGTCCTGATTGACACGGAAATGTGCAATTGATTCCCAGTACCTGCGCTGAATCCGTCGATCAGCCTTCTGATTCATCAAACAGATCAACTGCTGACTTGGGTGATTTCAAACCCAAATGCCGGTAGGCCTTGGAAGTAGCAACCCGCCCGCGGGCTGTACGCGCCAAATAGCCTTGCTGAATCAGATACGGCTCCAGCACATCTTCTACAGTACCACGCTCTTCCGATAGCGCGGCCGCCAAACTTTCCACCCCAACCGGGCCACCATCAAAGGTGTCGATGATCAATTTCAGCAATCGCCGGTCCATGGTGTCAAAACCCTGGTCATCCACCTGTAACAGCTTCATGGCTGCGATAGCAATATCGTGGTTGATAAAACCATCACCTCTGACTTCGGCAAAATCACGCACCCGACGCAACAGGCGATTGGCAATGCGCGGTGTTCCCCGCGAACGGCGGGCGATTTCCATGGCACCTTTCGCGTCGACTGAAATTTTCAGGATGCCGGCTGAGCGGGTGACTATGCGACACAATTCTTCAGCACTATAGAACTCCAGACGCTCAACGATACCGAAACGGTCGCGCAAAGGTGAAGTCAACAAGCCAGCGCGCGTGGTAGCGCCCACCAGCGTAAAACGCGGTAACTCCAACTTAATAGACCGGGCGGCCGGGCCCTCACCTATCATGATGTCAATCTGGAAATCTTCCAGCGCCGGGTACAGGACCTCTTCGACGACGGGAGACAGACGATGGATTTCATCAACAAATAAAACGTCGCCGGGCTGCAAGTTAGTCAGCAAGGCCGCCAGGTCACCGGCACGTTCCAGCACCGGGCCTGAAGTCTGGCGCAGATTGACACCCATCTCGTGGGCAATCACATGCGCCAGGGTGGTTTTACCCAGGCCAGGTGGACCAAAAATCAATACGTGATCCAGTGAATCCGCACGACGCTTGGCAGCCTCCATGAAAATTCCGAGCTTTTCGCGCATGGCCGGCTGACCGATGTATTCATCAAGCGTGCGAGGTCGCAGGCTGGTTTCCAGTTCCTGATCTTCTTCGCCCAATGCGGGGGCGACAATGCGTTCTTCGGCAGATGGCTGGTTCATGGATTACTCAGCACTTAGTCAGGAGTTGATTGTGGCCTGCAATGCCAGGCGGATGATGTCTTCTGCACTCATATCAGGCTTGGATACCAGCCGCACAAGGCGACTGGCCTCCTGAGGCTTGAATCCCAACGAGGCCAGCGCATGATTGGCTTCACTGGCCGCACTGAGTGGCACAGCACCGGCGCCACTTCCCGGCAGGTTTGCAGATGCCGACAGCAGATCCAGTTTGTCACGTAACTCGATGATGATGCGTTCCGCAGTTTTCTTGCCTATTCCCGGCAATCGGGTCAGAGATGCTGAGTCACCTTCGGCCACAAAGCGTGACAATTCATCGGGAGTGGCGCCGGACAGTATGGTCAGCGCCAGCTTGGCACCTATGCCGCTGATCTTGAGCAACTGACGAAACAAAGTCCGTTGGCTTTCATTGGCGAAGCCAAAGAGGCTGTGGCCATCTTCTTTAACTTGCAAATGTGTCAATAATATCAATGGCTTGCCTACTTCAGGCAAGTCATAGAACACACTCAAAGGCGCTTCGACTTCATAGCCCACACCTGCCACATCGATGACCAGCAAAGGCGGCAGTTTGGCAATAAGCGTTCCGGACAGACGGGCTATCATGCGATCATCCCTGCAGTTTGGCCATGCGTGCCAGCGTCTCACTGGTGTGCTGGTGACATAATGCCACAGCCAGCGCATCGGCTGCGTCCTCTTCCAGTCGCTCGCGCAGCTGCAACAAAACAGCCACCATGTGTTGCACCTGATTTTTGTCGGCCCCGCCGCGCCCCACCAGGGCCTGTTTGACTGAGCGGGGTGAATACTCAGCTACTTTCAGCCCTTCGGAGATCACGGCGCAGATGGCAGCGCCTCTGGCCTGGCCGAGTTTCAGTGCGGATGAGGGATTCTTGCTGAGAAATACCGATTCAACTGCCACCTGGTCGGGCAGGTGCTCCCGCAGCAAGTCACGAATACCAGTAAAAATCACACCCAGGCGATCGGGAAAATCACCGCCACCGGTGCGTATCACGCCATGCGCGACACAAACGGTTTTGCCTTTTTTTACTTCGATGAAGCCGAAGCCGGTAGCCCGCGAACCTGGATCAATACCGAGTATACGCACAGCCCTTCAGGCCCCCGGCTTAACGGCAGCGCAAGTTCTCTGCTTAATCATAAGACTCGTCAGGAATTTCAGCGTTGTTGTATACCGCTTGGGTATCGTCCAGGTCTTCGAGTATGTCGAGAAAAGTAAGAACTTTGCGGCCAGTTTCAACGTCCAGTTCTACATCCAGGCTGGCGCGCTGGGTAATTTCAGACTCTTCCGGCTCCAGCCCGGCAGCGGTCATTTTCTCTACCACTTCGGCATAGGCTTCAGGTGAGGTCAGCACCTCTATCGAACCATCATCTGCGGTCACAATGTCATCGGCGCCAGCTTCCAATGCAATTAACAATACCTTGTCTTCACTCACACCCGGGGCGAAGTTCAGCACACCCACCTTGGAAAACAAATAGCCCACCGAGCCATCGGTTCCCAGATTGCCGCCGTGTTTGGAAAAAGCATGCCGCACTTCTGCCACCGTGCGATTGCGGTTATCGGTCAGGCATTCCACCATGACGGCTACACCGCCCTGGGCATAACCTTCATAGCGAATTTCCTCGTAGGAAACGCCTTCCAGTTCGCCAGCCGCTTTTTTGATGGTGCGCTCAATTGTGTCTTTGGGCATATTGACCGCATTGGCCTTGAGTACTGCCAAACGCAGGCGGGGATTGGCATCGGGATCGCTGCCACCCTCCCGGGATGCTACGGTTAATTCGCGATTGATACGGGTAAAGACCTTGCCGCGCTTGGCGTCAACTTTGCCTTTACGGTGCTGAATATTGGCCCATTTACTGTGTCCGGCCATGAGAAACCTTCCTTAATATTTGTGTTTTGAGCTTGAACAAACCGGCGATTTTATCACGAACCCGACAATTGGCGCTTCACGCCGGCAAGGAATTTTTCACTGCACATTTTTGTTTTGCCAGCGAGCGCGTACCAATCTGTCGGTGGAAATCACTAACAAGGCGGTCCAGATACAGGCGAATGCGACAGCATGGCCTTGGGTAAAGTTTTCGCCGTAGACAAATACTGCCAGCAAAAAGGTGATGGTGGGTGATATGTACTGGAAAAAACCCAGTGTGCTGAGTGGCATATTGCGGGCAGCCACATTAAACCAGATTAATGGCAACACGGTGACCAGTCCGGATAAGGCCAGCAATAAATCCAAGCGGCCGGATGCGTGACGGAAAACCAGCCCTTCATGACTGAACAGCCATAGCAGGTAAAAGGCGGCGGGTGCTGACAACAACAGGTTTTCCCACAACAAACCAATCATGGGCCCCACATCCAGTTTTTTGCGGATCAGGCCATAAGCCCCGAAACTAAAAGCGATTCCCAAAGAAATCCAGGGAGCCACACCCAGATACCAGGTCAGATACGCAGTGCCCAGCGCGGCCACCACCACTGCGCCGGTTTCAAGCGGCCGTAAGCGTTCACGCAGGAACAGAAAACCCAACAGCACGTTGACCAGCGGATTAATGAAATAGCCCAGGCTGGTGGACAAAACCTGGTCATTGTTGACCGCCCAGACGAACAGCAGCCAATTGACGGCCAGCACCAGTCCGGAAAACAGCAGTCCGAGAATCTGCCGGCGCGACAAACGCATACGGGTGAAAAATGCCCGGCCATCGCGCAGTAGCAGAAAGCCTGCCAGCACGGGCAAGGACCAGAGCACGCGGTGGGCTATGATCTCCAGCGGAGGTGCGGCAGACAGCCATTTGAAATAAATGGGCGCAACACCCCAGCTGCCGAAGGCGGCCAAAGCCGCCGCCGCACCCAGCCGGGAATGATTTGTCCCGGCTTGCATGTCGGCTAATCTTTGGCCAGGGTCTGGATATGTAATTCCTTGACCTGTGCAGCTGGCACTGTCGATGGCGCCGAGGTTAACAGACACTGTGCTGTGGTGGTCTTGGGGAAAGCGATCACGTCACGGATCGACTCTTCTCCTGACATCAAAGCCGCAATCCGGTCCAGGCCGAAGGCAATGCCACCATGGGGTGGTGTGCCATAACGCAGCGCTTCGAGCAGGAAACCAAATTTCAACTCGGCTTCTTCAGGTTTGATACCCAATAGATCGAACACTGCTTGCTGCATGGCAGGCTTGTGAATACGGATAGAACCACCACCAATTTCCGAGCCGTTCAAGACCATGTCATAGCCCTTCGACAGCGAACCGGATGGGTCTGATCGCAAAGCCTCTGCGTCAGCTTCGATCGGGGCCGTGAACGGGTGATGCATGGCCATGTGGCGGCCAGAATCTTCATCCCACTCGAACATGGGGAATTGGGTGACCCACAAAGGCTGCCAGCCTTCCTGTACCAGCCCCATGTCATGAGCGGTGCGCACACGCAGTTGACCCATGAAATTGCTGACTTGCTGCCACTCGCCGGCACCAAAAAACAATAAGTCTCCGGACTCAGCTCCTGTGGCTGCTGCAATCCCCTGCCAGGCCGCCTCGTCAAGGAACTTGGCAATCGGTGACTGCAAGCCTTGCAGCCCAGCCGCGGCATCATTGACTTTGATCCAGGCCAGGCCTTTGGCACCATAACGGGCCACGTACTGGGTGTAGTCATCAATCTGCTTGCGCGACAGCGTTGCCCCGCCAGGAATTCTCAAGGCAGCAACCCGGCATGCAGGATCATTGGCGGGGCCAGAAAATACTTTGAACTCTACATGGGCAACCTGCTCATCCACGGAAGCCAATTCACCCGGGATACGCAGGTCCGGCTTGTCCGAGCCAAAACGCTCCATGGCTTCGCGCCAGCTCAGGCGTGGGAAGGGGTTGGGTAATTCCACCTGCAAGGTGTCGCGAAAGACATCCCGCATCAATTGCTCCGCCAGCTGCTGCACGTCGCTTTCTTCCACAAAGGACATTTCGATATCCAGCTGGGTGAATTCCGGCTGGCGATCGGCTCGCAGGTCCTCATCACGAAAACAGCGGGCAATCTGGTAGTACCTGTCCATGCCGGCCATCATCAGCAACTGCTTGAACAACTGCGGGGACTGCGGCAGCGCATAAAATTGCCCAGCCTGCACACGACTGGGCACCAGGTAATCGCGCGCGCCTTCCGGGGTTGCTTTGGTGAGAATGGGGGTTTCCATCTCGGTAAAGCGTTGCGGGTCCAGGCTGCTGCGGATGGCTTTGTATAACCGGGCGCGCAATTTGAGGTTGCGTTGCATGCGTGGGCGGCGCAAATCCAGGGTACGGTACTTCAGGCGTATGTCTTCGCCATCTTCGTCGCTCATCATCAGTGGCATCGGAGCCGAGGTATTCAACAGTTCCACATTTTCAGCCACAACTTCAATGCGTCCGGTGGCCATTGCCTCATTCCATTGGCTTTCCGGCCGCAGGCGTACTTTGCCGGATATACGCACGCAATACTCGTTTCGCAGGCCTTCCGCGCCCGCAAAGGCAGCGCTCTCGGGCTCAACCACTACCTGCACGATGCCAGCAACGTCGCGCAAACCCAGGAAAATCAGGCCTCCCAGATCACGGCGGCGGTCCACCCAGCCACACAGGCTTACTTCCTGACCAGCCAGCTGTTCGCTGATTTCGCCACACAAATGCGTACGCATGTTAAAAACTCCTGGAATTCGGTTTTAGGCTGTCAGGTACTGGCAGCTGATGAACTGCTGCTGGGCTTGGCCGGCTTTTCTGCCTTGGCTGCATTGCTCTCACTGCCTTTCTTGTCACTACTTTTGGTGTCACTGCTTTTGCCTTCACTGCTTGAACTCGTGGCAGATTCAGTTTTGGCAGATTCAGTTTTGGCAGATTCATTGTTAGCGGATTTTTCCGAACCTGAGTCAACCAGGTTGCGCTGGTTGGTTGTCTTGAAGTCGGTTTCATACCAACCGGCACCCTTCAGGCGAAACCCCGCTGCGGAAACCAAGCGCTTCAGTGCGCTTTTGCCACACTCCGGGCAATCGGTCAGGTTTGCATCGCTCAAGCGTTGCAACTTCTCCAGCTCATGTCCACAAGACTGGCAACGGTATTCATAAATTGGCATTTTCGGGGCTCCTGACAATGGGTTCCGCAGCTTGCCAGCTTCGCGGAACCGGAAATTATAGGTGATGCTTGTTCAAATGGGGTCGATATTGCAGTTTTTCTACGCCTTCGATTTCCCCGGAGCTGCTAACATGTGGGGCTTAGCCAAATTCACGTGCAACCCAAGCGAGATATTTCCCATGTCACGAATTCCCCGGAACAACCTACTGCTTCTGTCCGCAGTGCTTTTCTCGGTATTGGCCTTGTCAGCCTGCCAGCGTTCAGAGCCCACTGAGCAAGAGCCAACTGCTGCAACCGCAGCGCTTGAATCTCCTGATCCTGCGCCCGCCGCTGAGCCTAAACCTTCGCGCTATGATATTTACGCAACGGTACGGCTGACGGCGGACCTGAGCCACCTGAGTGAAAACCAGCAGAAAATGATTCCCTTGCTGATCGAAGCCTCAGCCATCATGGACCAGCTGTATTGGAAACAGGCTTATGGCGATAAAAGCAGCTTGTTAGCCAGCATTAAAGATCCGGCTGAACGGCGCTTTGCCGATATCAATTATGGCCCCTGGGACCGGCTGGCGGGCGATCAACCCTTTATGGAAAGTGCAGGCGAGAAGCCGCTGGGTGCGCAGTTTTACCCCGCAGACATGAGCAAGGAAGAGTTCGAAGCCTGGCAGCAGCCGGGCAAAGACGGCCTGTATTCCATCGTGACCCGTGATGCCAATGGCCAGCTGCAACTGCTGCCCTACAGCCAGGCTTTTGCCAGCGAACTGAAACAGGCTGGTGACCTGTTGCGCCAGGCAGCTGAGCTGGCCGAGGATCCTGAATTTGCCAATTACCTGGTGATGCGCGCGCATGCCTTGGAAAGCGACGATTACCAGCCATCCGACAAGGCCTGGATGGACATGAAGAACAATCCTATCGAATTGGTGATCGGTGCCATCGAAACCTATGAAGACCGGCTGTACGGCTATAGAGCCGCTTATGAAGGCTATGTACTGATCAAGGACCAGGCCTGGAGTGAACGTCTGGCGCGGTTCGCGGCTTATTTGCCTGAGCTGCAAACCGGCCTGCCGGTGCCGGATGAATACAAGCAGGAAAAGCCAGGTGCAGATGCCGACCTGAACGCCTATGACGTGGTGTATTACGCCGGCCACTGCAATGCCGGCTCCAAGACCATTGCCATCAACCTGCCCAATGATGAACAGGTGCAGTTGGAAAAAGGCACGCGGCGCCTGCAACTGAAAAACGCCATGCTGGCCAAATACAACCAGATTCTGCTGCCTATTGCCGACATGCTGATCGCCGATGATCAACGTCAGCACATTACATTTGACTCATTTTTTGGCAATACCATGTTCCATGAGGTGGCTCATGGTCTGGGCATCAAGAACACGCTGGATGGCACAAACACTGTGCGCCAGGCGTTGAAGGAACATTCATCCGCCCTGGAAGAAGGCAAGGCTGACATTCTGGGTCTGTACATGGTGCAGAAACTGCGGGAGAAAGGCGAAATCACTGACGGGCAGTTGATGGACGATTACGTCACCTTTATGGCAGGCGTCTTCCGCTCGGTGCGTTTTGGTGCATCCAGCGCTCATGGCCAGGCCAACATGATTCGTTTCAATTTCTTTGAACAGGCTGGCGCATTCAGTCGTGATGATGACAGCGGCAAGTACCGCATCAATGTACCGGTGTTCGAGCAGGCTGTTGCCGACCTGAGCCGAACCCTGCTGACCCTGCAAGGCAATGGCGACTATGCTGCCGTGGATGCCTTTGTGGCGAAGATGGCGGGCATCAGCCCACAGTTGCAGGCTGATCTGGATAGACTGGCTGCCGCCAGCATTCCGGTAGATATCGTGTTTGAACAAGGCGTGGAGGTGCTGGGACTGGCCCACTGATTCGATCCGGGGCGGGCACTGTAACCAGCCCTGTTCGAAATCTTTCCGGTCTCCTCAATGGGATCAAGCATGCTAAGGCCACAGGAAAGAAAACGCCTGGTCGTCAAAGTAGGCAGCCAGGTACTTTGCGACGAAGACGGAGCGCTGAACCTGCCCGTACTGGCCAACCTGGCAGGGCAAATCAGCGAGCTCTGCGCCCGGGGCTGGCAGGTCGTACTGGTTTCATCCGGCGCTGTGGCTTCGGGCGTCGGGGTAATGCGCAATGAGCCCGGTGCCCGGCGATTGGATCAGATCAGCAACCCGGTGGTCCGCAAACAAGCACTGGCAGCTGCAGGCCAGGTACGACTGGTGGAATCCTGGCAGAAATTATTCAGCCAACACGGCGTGGCGGTGGCACAGGTGCTGGCTACCAAGAGTGATTTCCAGACGCGCCGGCATTACCTCAATATGCGGGCGTGTATTGAAGCATTGCTGGATGCGGGGCTGGTACCCATCGTCAATGAAAACGATGTAGTCGCAGTTACCGAATTGATGTTCACTGATAACGATGAACTGGCAGGACTGATCGCTGGCTTGGTAAATGCGGACTACCTGTGCCTGCTGAGCACGGTGGCAGGTGTACTGACAGGCCAGCCGGGCAGCGCAGATGCTGGCTGCATTGCTTTGTGGGACGAAGCAACTCACAAAGTCGATGAACTGGTATTGAAAGGTACCTCCGCATTGGGCCGAGGCGGCATGCACAACAAAATCGCCATGGCCAGAAAAGCCGCAGCATTGGGTACGGAAGTGGTGATTGCCGACGGCAGAGCTGAGGGAGTCTTACAAAGCATTCTCAAGGGCGAAGCCACAGGTACCCGTTTTGCACCGGGCTCCGATGTGTCGCCCGCCAAGCGCTGGCTGGCCTCTGCCCAGAACCAGGCTGTAGGCAGCGTGGTGGTTAACCCGGGCGCAGAAACTGCGTTGCTGGATCAAAGCCGCTTGGCCAGTTTGCTGCCAGTGGGAATCAGCCAGGTTAATGGCCCTTTTGATGCGGGTGATGTGATCCAGATTCGCAACGAAGCCGGCCAGGTAATCGGCTGTGGTCGTACACGCTTTAGCGCCGATGAAGCCACACAGTGGCAAGGCCAGCGTGGACACAAAGCGCTGATCCATTACGATTACCTGTATATGCTCGAAACGGTCAGGACTTGATGAATAGTACTACTCAAGATCATCAGCGACAGAAACTGCAGCAGCAGCTGCTGGCTACGCGCGCAGCCGCCCGTGGTCTGGGTAGCTGCAGCGCAGATTCGGTCAATGACTTGCTGATCTCCTTGGCAGATCGGCTGGAAAGTGCCACTAGCGAGTTGCTGCTTGCCAACCAACTCGACCTCAAGCACATGGATCAGGATGAACCGCGTTTTGACCGGCTGCTGTTGAATGAAGAGCGCATCGCTGCTATCGCGCAGGACCTGCGCAATATAGCCGCTTTACCTTCGCCAGTGGATGAAGTACTGGAACAACGACGGCTGGAAAACGGCCTGGAGTTAAGCAAAATCCGTGTACCCATGGGCGTGATCGCGGTGATTTTCGAGTCGCGTCCGAACGTGACTTTCGATGTTTTCGGCCTCTGCTTTAAAACCCTGAACGCCTGTGTTTTGAAGGGCAGCCGGGATGCACACGACACCAATACGGT
>JBBKVS010000244.1:0-12239 GCA_037968555.1 Lysobacterales bacterium
ACCCTGGCGAAAAGCGTCCACACTGATGCGCTCATCGTTGCCATGGATACGTGACCATTCGGCTTCCGGAGTGATGGACGGATCAAAGCCGTAACTGTCGATACCGGCATCACGCGTGAAATGACTGTCGGTAAAGCCGGTGGAAACGGAGGGGGTGATACGAGCCCCGGCATATTGTTCGGCAATCACCGCTTCAATCGCCTGGTACAGCTCGCCGTCGGTGGGCGATACGGCCGGGGTAAAGGCCATGATGACCGACACTTCCACGCCGGTACCCTCGAGCAGTTCGTGTATATCTGCAATCAGTGCTTCGGCGGGACGATCAGGCAACATGCGGCAGTCGATTTCTGCAGTGGCCTCAGGGGGCACCACATTGATCTTGTTGGATGCTTCGAGTCGCGTCAGCGAACAAGTATCGCGGGTCAGGGCATGCAGGAAGGGAGACTTTTCCTGCAAACGGCTGAGGAAATCCTCTTGCTGGATTGCCACTGCCATGTCGCTGTAGGCCAGCGCCCACTCGGCATTGTCTGCATCATCTGCCATGGACGCAGACAAGCCCTTGAACATGGCATCTACCGGCGGAATGATTCGCGCCGGGAAGGAAAACTCACGCAAGCGGTTGAGGGCATCCACCAGGCGAGTGACCGAGCTGGTGGTGCGTGGCATGGAGCCATGTCCTGGGGTATCAACCGCCGTGAGACGCAACCATACCGGTACTTTCTGCGTGACTTCGACACCAAAGCTGACCGTGCCATCGCGTTCAACGCCGCCATCACCTTCGTTGATCAACAAGCCCGCGCCAGCGAACACTTCGGGCCGGTTCTCCAGCAACCAACCGGCGCCAAACAGGCCACCCGCTTCTTCATCTGCGGTTGCAACCAGAATCACATCGCGATTCAGCGGAACACCGGCACGATGCAGTGCAATGAAAGCTGCCAATTGCGAAATACCCGTGCCTTTCATGTCCAGCGTGCCGCGGCCCCAGACATAGCCGTCACGAATTTCGCCGGACAAAGGATCGGTAGTCCAATACTTTGGATCGGCAGGTACCACATCGGTGTGTTGCAACAGCACCAGAGCGGGTTTGTCACCACCCTCCAATCGAGCCCACAAGTTGCCACGACCGGGAGCGCTTTCCGCTGACTCCCAGGAAATCCCTTCGGCTGTCAGGATGGCACCAATGAAATCAACGGCACGGCTCTCATTACCCGGCGGGTTGATCGTATCGACCTGTACAAATTCCTGCAGCCAGCTCAGAGCCTGGTCTTCCATCAACTGTGTATCTGCGTGCACAGCGGGTGTGAGTAACAGCGCCATCACAAGAAATCCATTTTTGACAGCACGAACTCTTCCTGGAATTTGCGACAACCTGTGTTTCATTAACATTGAGTATCTCGTGGTTTTTGGATTCGCGTCATCATACACGCCAGAGCAACTCTCCCACAGTCTTTGCGGGCTTGCTTGATTTTGCATCCTGCTGTTCTGATGCAGACTTGATACAGGCTAAATAATTGGCGAACCGTAACAATTATTCTGTACTATTTGAAACTGGATAATAAATAAGACCAAGGGGCTTCCCATGCTGTCCATTACTCGACTCAACTGGCGTCGCGTTATTCTTTTGACTTTGCTCATCCTGCCCACAACTCTGTTTGCAGCAACCATTACTGTAAATGTTAATACTGATGACACGGGAGCGGCTGAAGAGTGCGAGTTGCGCGACGCCATACTGGCAGCGCATTTCAATGCGCCAAGAGAGGGAAGACGGCTTTGAAACCATTCCTTGATCAGACCGACAAGCCCTGGGCCAAGCGGCAAGCGGAAACCCGGGCTGGAATGCTCTGACTATATCCTGATGAAATAGGGCAAGGCCGCCAGCACTATGCCAACCACGCAAAGCATCAGCACACTGCCGATAAAGTACGGAACCACCATCAACGCAATGCCACAAACCAGCGGGACAATCGCACTCTGTCTTTTGCCGTAGATGAAGTACCCCAGGCCGATCGAACCGAACAGCAAACCAAACATCAATAAAGATACGGGTATGTCGCTCACCTGAGGCACCTCCGAACAGCAGCAAAGAACAGCAGCCTTTGTGTCAAAGCGACACTAGCTCGCGCCTTAAGCCTCATGTAGCCAGCCTTATGGGAGCGTGTAATTAAACTCATAGCTGTGCTGGCCATCTGCAATGATGATTTTCAACTCTCCGGCCAGCCCGGCCAAATCACCGGTCGCTGAATCCGGTACCACGGTGACTCGCAGGCTGGGTTCGCCGCGATCCATGGTTCCGCTGTGCTGCAATATGAAACTTCCTTGCCGGCCATGCAAGCTGCCTTCAACGCGCTCCAGGGCCACATAACCGGCTGAGCCTTTTACCTCGCCCAGGGCACTCAGCATTTGTCCTTTGCTGGTCGCGGCCAGGTCACCGGAGAAGTTTTTGTCTATGGACATGCGGGCGAGTTTCGAGCCTTCGGGCTGTTGCTCGAATTTCAGCGGTAGTAAATTGACCTCGAACAAACCTTTGGCAAAGTTGGGCATGAGCTACTCTCTGAGTTGAGATGAGCCAATTCGTAAGCTGGCATCAAAAGTTATTCCAAAGACTCCCGCAAATTCTGCTGGGTTTTCAGAGACAGTTTGCTGAAATAGAGTTCGTGGGAGCGTTTTACCAGGCGTTTGAGCTCGGCTAGCCCAATTTCCTTTTCGTCTATCAATGCAATCCACTTGGCACGTGCCATATAGGGTGCTGGCATGAAGAACGGAAGGTCGGTCAATTCGAGAAAACGGTTGTCATCCACTTTGAATGACACGCGACTTTTGCTGTCTTTTTCGGTGCTGAACACGCAGAACATTTTTCCGCCCACAATGGAAAAGACCTGATTGGTACCCCACTTGATGTCTTCAACTGTGTGGGGTAACTGGCGGCAATATTCAATCAGATCAGGAATTTTCATGCTCTGAGTATACGCCTCGCGAGAGAAGGACGGACACACAATGACATTGTGTAACTCAGCATACCGAGAGCAATTGCATTGCTCTCGAGCACTTCGAACTGCGCTGGCAATCAAAGCCGTGGCGAATTACCCCACACGGTGTAAGGCACAGAGTTTGTTGCCTGATGGATCAAGCAAATACGCCAGATATAACTTCCGCCCCACACCTTCTCTTTCGCCGGGAGGATCTTCACAAGCAGTTCCACCATTCGCGACGCCGGCTACATGCCAATCATGCACCAATTCGGGAGTTCTCGCCGCAAAACCAACGGTACTGCCATTGCCCTTGCCGGCCGGCTGCCCATCAATGGGTTTGCTGATGGCAAAAACCCCGCTCTTGGTGAACCAGAAGCAGCGCCCTTTCTCGTCTACCACACCGGGTTCGTATCCCAGCGCTGCAAAAATGGCATCGTAAAATGTTTTTGATTTCTGAATATCATTGGCACCGAGCATGATGTGACTGAACATTTGCGTTTTCCTTTGTAACAGAAAAAGTAGGAGACTATTAATTTCATCTGAATTGAACGGAGCAGTTCCGACAGAAGGGCCGACATTGAAACAGGACAAGTATAGTTTTTGAAGCTTTGACTGTGTAGCCCTCTACCCTTCCTGACGCGCAGGTAGATTAATACCAAAGGTCCACTTCCACACATCGCCGATTTTCACATAGATTGAAGTACCCCAAACCGACCCTACCGGCTGGCCAAAGCAGGTCCCATCGGCAGCACCGGTAAATTGCAGGATGCCTACTGTTGGCGAAAGCATGGTGACCAGGCCATCGCTGACACTAACGCTCTGGACATCGCAGCCAGGACTGGTCCAGTCCTTGGTGGCATCGACTTTGTTGGCGTAGTACATGCCAAAAATATTGACGAAGGAAATGTCTGCAGCGGTCAGGACTTCAATTCTTTCAGCGTCGTTGTCCTTCCAGGCCTCCCAGACGGCCAATTCAACTGCCATCAACGCATCGGTGTTCGCATATGGAGCGTTGGAATCAAGCTCATGCTGATCGGGGGCTTTTTGCTGGAGGGGCTGATCAGCTGCAAATGCAGCGGGATCTACAATCGGCGTTCCGGCGTGGAAAGCAGCTTTCCAGGTTTCACCAGCCGGGACGAAGATGCCGACGTCCCGATTATTGGCCGGAAGCTTTTGCCCGGCACAACTGCCATCGACGGTCACTTGGTAAGTGAGCAAAACCGCAGCATCACCCAGCGGGCTGACCCGCTCGTCGGACATGACAATACTTCTGACCTCGCAACCTGCGCCGCTGTATTCCTGCATTGCAATTGCTTTATCGAGCCTGCCAGACGCACCGTAGCCAACAAACCGGTCCGAAAAATAGCTTTCCCAGAACTTCACGTCCTTTGACTGCCAGGCTTGGTATGCCCTTGTTTCCAGCGCCACGATTGCAGCCTTTGTGGATACATCTGTCTCAGTGGCATTTGCATTGATTGCCGATGCAATTCCGGCGCAGACCGCGAGAGTGAAAGCGGCTACGGTTGAAACGAAATGCTTGATAGTGACCAATGATTGTCTCCTTGAAAAATCACTCGATACAACGTGTTGCGGTGCTTTTGAAGTAAGTTGCCTTCATGCTTGAAAGCTACCATCAAAATATGCGTGATGATTGTGACACGATAGTATCCGATTTTTGCCGGACCAGAATTAATACCGGATTTCTGTGTTGCCTTGCGCCACAACATCCAATCACGTATGGCTTCTGAAACTTATTATTCAGTGCAAAGCTGCACGCTACGCTCTAGATATTAATAAAAGCCGTGTTCAGATTAATCAAGGGGATTCCTATGTCACACCATTCACTCACGCGTTGGGTTGTTTCGATCGTCATGTTGCTTGCCGCCAGCAACTTACAAGCCAAGCCCAATAAACCCGTTCCATCCGCCAACGCGCCTGTTATTACAGAAGCACTGGTCACTTTCGCAGACGAATCCAACTGCCAGGGGGATGCCGGCCCAACAGCAGTAGACACGCTAACCATCATGGGCACCGATTTCAGCGGACCGATGACTCCGACCCGATTTTGACACTGGGCCTGTTCCCAAAATTGATCGTTTGTGACTTTGATGACGACTTTGTGGTGGCAGAGCTACCCGCCGCAACCGAGAATGGTGACTATTTACTGTCTGTGATTGGAGGTTGAGGAGCAAAGATATCTGCTGGCTTACTACGACGGGCAAATCACCAGCATCAGTAACGAGATCACGGCACTCTCTCCTGGGCTTGATATCGACAACAGCGGTGATATCAACCTGCCGGAAGAATTCATCACGCAGGACTTGATCCAAACGCTCAATATCCAGCTGCAAAACCTGGTTCATTCCCACCAGCAAGGCTCCGCGGCCCTTCAAGCCATGCAGACAGCGTTTGCGACTTGCGCGGATTAGGTCAAAAGGTCCACAGCAGCAGAAAATTTTCACTCAAACCTTCAGCGAGTTCTTGATACCAAGACAATTTGCCAGTTGATTGGCCCCAAGTAAGGACTAACATTCTGAAATCGCACTTGATGCTGTGCGACCTTGTGGCTTATTGCCGGAAATCCGGAGTGATTGAGATTGCTCGTGTTCTGCACAAACGAATGAAAATTGGAACGCACATCAAATAGGCGACCGGTTAATTGAAAAAACTTCTTCGGTATCGAGTGACGAACACAGTTCTTGTAGCAATCTCCTTACTGACTTTCGCAAGCCCGACGTATGCACAACCGGAACCACCCGGCCCTGCCACCTTCGTACGGGGATTTGAAGGCACTTCGCAACTGGACAACTGTGCGCTGTCCCAATGTTACTTTCCGCCCCACACCATGGGGGCAATAGGCACTACACAGTTCCTGGAATCTACTACTGGCAGTATCACCGTTTACAACAAAGCCACAGGCAGCGTGCTGTCGCGGGTGAGTATGCCCAATTTCTGGGCCGGTGTTGGTTTGCCTGGTGGTGCACTCGGCAACCAGCGTGTGCTGTTCGACCACTACACCAACCGCTGGATCATCAGTGGCTACGGACCCACCCCCAACAAGACCAACCTCGCGATCTCGGATACGGCAGATGCGCTGGGAACCTGGAAGTCGGTACAGATCACCGTGTTGGCTGCAAGCGATGACTATGCCGATAACCCAACCTTGTCCCTGGACGACAAGGCTGTGTACATAGCCACCAACAATTTTAATTTAGGGTCCACCTTCATTGGCACCACCCTGATGGTAATCCCCAAAGCGGACCTTTTCGGCGGGGCACCCAACCTGGCCAACATGACAACGTTTTCCACGCCTTATCCCGCCGGAGCAGACAATGGCTTTACCATTCAGCCAGCAGTTAACTGGCAGGGTAACCCCGCAAACAAGGCAGCGGTTATCGCTCAAAGCCGTTCCTCCATAGTAGATGTTTTTTATACACTCAATGGCGTCCATGCGGCCGGCGCCAGCCAGACTACCTCGACGCAGACTTTAGGTTCTGATTGGTTGGTAGCTGGCAACGCCCGTCAGCCGGATGGTACGCGCACGGTGCCAACATACAGCGGTGACACTATGACCAACTCGGTACAAGCCAACGGCAAGCTTTACTATGTGACTACTGTGAAATCCGACCTTGGCGACTATGCTGCCGTGCGTTGGATGGTGCTGGATGCGAGCACTGGAATTTTATTATCTTCTGGGAAGATCCAGCAACAGTTCTGGGATTATTACCAAGGCGCAATTGCCGTAAACGAGTTTGGCGAGGTAGTGATCGCATACAACCGATCTTACACTGCAAAGGGCGACTCCAACGGTGATGGCCTGGATGATGGCAACATCAGTTTTCTGGCGCGCGCCTACAAGCTCAACGGCAATGTATTGGAGCAAACTGGCACGGAAATGCCGCTGCGCGTGAGCCTTGTCAGCGACTACCACTGCGGTACCAGGGTCGCACCCTCAGGTTGCACCCAACGCTGGGGCTTTTACTCGGCGGTTACGATTGATCCGCAGGATCACCACCGGTTTTACGCCATCGGCGAGTATGCAGCTGAGTGGGCAATCCAGCCAGGGAGTGCTACACCACGCTCGGTCTGGCACACCTATATCGCCGAAATCGCCATTACGCCGCCAGTGGAACTCATTTTCAAAAACGGGTATGAGTAGGTGCTGCGAGGAAGACTACTTTCAAGTGAATGGGGTGTGCGTCAACAAAGCCGCTGCAACTGCATTCGGGGAAAGCGTATCTTACCTATATGTGGACCCTGCTTCATGAATCACCGATGGAGTCTATAATTCGATGAAGCCTGAACCTGTTCATCCACAAGAACCGACCATGCGGCGCCTGTGCAAGCCGGGACGATTCGTCTGCCTCTTACTAAACCGCTAGACTAGTGACGGATAAAGAAAGGAATTATTGCTTGTCACCCATGATCAACAACTTAGATACCGTACGCCCTCTCAACCGTGTGCTGTTCAGCAGTGAGTTGGTGGAGATTGGTTTATTCGATTGTCCGCGCCATCATCCCCGCTTTCATGACACCGGACCGATTTCGCACTTCCTGGTGGTATTTCCCCGGCATGCCGTGCGGATTCTTCACGATGGCGAAAAAGAAATTGTGGCCAGCCGCCAGGTGATTACGCTGTATAACGACGGTCAGGAGTATCGGCGCAAAGGCCTGTCCAAATACGGCGACCAGTCGATCTGGTTGCGTTTTCGCAAACCGGAAGTGATCGAAGCTTTGCACGCCAGTGGGCGCGCGCATGCCGATGTGGAGAAAGTGCCTTTCGCCTGGACTCACGCACACTGCGATTCACAGACCTACTTGTTGCAAAGGCAATTAGCCTGGAGCTTGATGAGTTCTTCGCGAAATGATTTTCTGTTGATTGCAGAGACAGCCATGCAATTGTTACAACGCGCGGTGCAAGGCACCAGTGAGCGGCAAATTCGCAGTCGACATGTTCTGCAGGACAACGGAACCGAACAAAGACACTGTCGCCTTGCCAAACAGTGTGAGGCACTTCTGACCACTGAATACGATCAGTTGCTGACACTGGAGTCCATCGCTGCAGAACTCGCCACTACGCCCTTTCACCTCAGTCGCGTATTTTCCCGTCAAACCGGAAAATCCATTCACCAATACCTGCTTCAATTGCGTCTTCGATCAGCCATGGATCAGATGATCGACCGACCGAATTCGCGCATCACCGATATCAGCCTGGACTCAGGCTTCTCCACACCTAGCCATTTCAGCCAGGCCTTCCGCAAAAATTTCGGTATCAGTCCACGCCAGTTCAGATCCTGAGTAGCTCAAAACTTTCCACAGCTGAGGCTTGGATGCGAAGACATTCGTATTGAGCAGGATTTCGACAGTTTTCATGACTTTCAAACGCTAGTCTGCCGCTCTCTGTCCATCATTCAACAGGAGCATTCAGTGATCAAGAGCGCAGCTTGTAAATCGAGTTTATTAGGAATCGCAGCCCTGGCCATTGCCAGCCCGGTGTTTTCAGCTGACCCCAACTTCGAAGAATTCGATGTGGATGTCCTGTACAGCCTGTATGAAGAAAATCCTGGAGATGTTCTGGGCTGGGTTGCTGATCCCATTGGAGACATCAACAATGACGGTGCACCCGACTTTGTCACCTCTGCCCCCTTCCAGTTCAATGATGGCCAGATAACCGGCAAGGCTTACGTTTTTTCCGGTGCTGATGGCAGCCTGCTGCACTCAATTGTCGGGAATCCTGGTGAACTGATGGGCTACAGCGCCACCTTGGCGGGTGACGTTGATAATGATGGCATCAATGATTACATCCTCGGTACCCGGGTCCGGGCGATCGTAGTTTCCGGCGCTGATCACAGCGTGATTCATGAATGGGTGATGCCCGGCGGCTTCGGCTTCGACAGCAATGCTGCGGGCGACCTGAATGGGGACGGCTATGACGACGTTCTCGTAGGTGCCCCATTCGCTGCTGACAATGGCCCGAGATCCGGCACCGTCTATGCTTTTTCAGGACAGGATGGCGGCGTCCTTTGGACATTTTCCGGATCGGCCGGCGCAAATGCAGGGCTGGGTGTTGGCCCGGTGGGTGACATAAATGCCGATGGTAGTCCTGATGTCGTGGTCGCCGCACCGAACGGCAGCATAAACCACAAGGGAGTTGCTTTTGTGCTGTCCGGCATAGATGGCAGTGTGTTACTGGAGTTGAATCCAAAAACGCCTTCCGTGGGTAAATTCGGCACCAATACTTTTGGTGTGTTTCATACCCATGGTGCGGGCGACATCAATAACGATGGCACCGCTGATATTTACGTTGGCGACTATAACTCCAAAGGCGGTCAACATAATCCCAATGGCACTAACTCCGTCGGATCGGGTATCGGCCGCGCCTTCATTTTCTCGGGTGTGGATGGAAGCATTCTTCACCGCATTGAGGGTGAAGAGTTTGGTGACGGTATGGGACCCGGCCGGGGTGTTGAGGATGTCGATGGCGATGGTTATGACGACATCTTTGTTGCCGCATGGGCATACGGCCAGGGCGACAACAATACCGATGTGGGCAAAGGCTACCTGATTTCAGGCGCAGACGGACAAGTCATCCGAACCATGACCGGAACAGCTCCATACGGATACATCGGTGTGGATGCCGCATCCATTGGTGATGTGAACGGTGATACGCTGACCGACTACATTCTCACCGGCTGGGGCTCCATTCACCTGGTGCTGGGTAACTGATAAAACTGAGTCGCAGACCATGCACCCGCCGGATGATTTCTGACCGGCGGGTGTTTTGGTTTTCCTGGATTTATCTCAGACACTTTTACGTTTCCCTCAAAAACAGGCCGATTCTGACGTTGCCAGCAATGGGTTGTTTGACGCCGCCTGCTGGCCGGAATAAATGACTTTTAATTAAGGGCAGTTTCCGGGCTCGATAACTAACCAATAGTCGGCTCTTGTACCGTTTTGATGTGGAGTTGGTGCACAACGATATCTACATCCATACCCTCACCGCCCCAGTTGGGAACAGATGTTTTTGGCGTGATAGTGATGTTGTTTTGGCAATTCTCAGCCATCAACTCAAAAACGTTTCCGCTGAAACGTGATTCCGGCGCTGCGACAATGCGTTTGCCGTTTGGATCGGTGAACTCGAACCCGCCACCGGGTAAAACCTGCAAACCAAAACCCCCTTCATGGACCAATCGATGGTGGTGCCGGCACAGCAAAACCAGGTTTTGCATGCTGGTTTCGCCGCCATCTGCCCAATGGTGGATGTGGTGTGCGTCAACAAAGCGGCTGCAGCTGCAACCCGGGAAGCGACAACCTTTGTCGCGGCGCTGCAAGGCCCTGCGGATGGAAGGCGGAACGGTGCGTGTTTTGCGGCCTACGCTCAGGAACTCAATTTCACCGCTATCCTGCCGGGTTCTCTCAAGCCAGTGAACCACCCCGGCATCGCAACAGAGGCGCCGCGACGTTTCAGCTGAAACATTTGGACCATTTTCCAACTGTGATTCAGCGTTCTTGCCGTCTGATTTCAGCGTTTCCAGGTCGGTATGAATATTGACGGTAAAACGATCGCCGCTGTTGGCAGCCGATTGCCCCGATAGAAAAGCTTCAGCCATGCGCACCAGCGCATCGGCACGGCGGGAGGCTATGGGTTGGGGTTGAAGTTTCACCGGATCGGGCTGTTCGAACTCCAATGTTTCAGCTGAAACATTTTTCCGCTCTGCATACATTTCATCCATCAACGCTGACAATGCCTGCTGGATCACCGCGCCCTGCTCCGGTGTGAACCGACCATGCATGACCAGGAAACCATCACCATCGTAATGGCAGCTGAGTTCGCGCAGGTCGTGGCGGCGATTGTCCCGCGCCAGCACTTCCAATCGTTGCTCACGACGCCAGGCATTGACCGCCTGCTCCACATGAGCCGTGGTGCCATGAAAGGCGATGTGCAGTAACACCTCTTCATTCCGTGTTGTGGCGACACGGGTAATCGCGCGCACTTTGGAGTAGCTCAGGCGACCTTCACGGAATGCCGCAGAAGTTTGCGGCAAGGCAGGCAAAGCATGCGCCATCCGCAAGCGCTCACGTGCCGCTCCAAACCCCAAACCGCACTTCCAGTTCAGCCAATGCGCGCAGTTCCTGATGCCCTCACCCGCCCAGCCCTCGCATTCATCAAATTCCCGCAACAATTCCAGCCAGCGGAACAGGGCAGCATCAATATGAGCAGCCAGTTCGCACAGGTCATCTTCCAGCTGCTGGATGTGGGTTTGCCGTTGTTGGCTGGCGGCAAAATGCTGCGCTGCGAAATCACTTGAGTGGATTGAGGAGTGGTTGGTTTCGTTGAACATGGCGAGGGCTCCCTGACATGCAAATATTACTGTTGTTACATACAGTATTATAGTCCAAATATGTGATATATAACTTATATATTAATAATTTGCGATAAGCCGAATGAGGGAATAGTTGGCTTGAAATTTAGCATGAAAACATCACCTGGGGAAGGTTGATGGTTGGTTATAGCGAGGATTTCCAGCTTGGAAAGCCTGTTTATAATTCCGGAAATATATTTCCGGAAAAGCTAATTTGGTTAGGTATTGAAGAGCTAGGGTTGGCCCGACCCCAATCCCGTTTAAGTTTCTCCTTTTTCATTCATTCTTTGATCGATTTCTGCTCGCCATTCCTTAATTTCAATACTATCCAACAGCCCAAAAACCTCCCAATTCTCGAAGATACCATTTGCAATATCATCCAGGGTGCGATCCACTGATTCGCGTTCCAGAAAGCCGTGTTGGTACTGATAGTATTGCCCTTGCATTCCGCGCAGTATTGCACCATACCAAGCCCGAACTCTTGCAAACTCTCCAGGAGTCAATTTGTCTGCACCTTGAGCCTTATTCTTTTCGAGCACATTCGCCAATGAGTCCGATAAAGCGAGTTGCAGGGCTAGCTCCTGGATATCTCTTGTTCTTGTTTGGTAGGCTTCTACCTCTGCCAATCCCGTTGCATGATTCAATTCTGCGATCAATGCGAAAATACCAATCACCACGCCAACATTCGCGATCAGGGATAGCCACTCGTTTATTTTTGAAGACTGCATTTTCTGAAAATTCTCAACAATGGTTTAAAGGTATTGCAGCTTCGCTGATCTTCTGACCAACTCAGCTGGAAACATAACTACAATTTTATGGAAGAAATCATGGTAACCAGGGATATTACTCTCGCTTTAATTAATCCAAGTTGGCTTATTAAAGCGTTTAGAACTTATATTGCTGATTA
>JBBKVS010000245.1:0-7872 GCA_037968555.1 Lysobacterales bacterium
TATCCCTTTGGCCGTTACACTGAACAATCCATGCTGGATCTGTCCTATGCCTACTTCAAGGCACGCGAACCGGAAAATGCCATTTCCAACCTGAACCGCTTCATCCGGACTTATCCTACGCATCCCAATGTCGATTACGCCTATTACCTCAAGGGCCTGACGAACTTTGAGGAAAATATGGGCTTCCTGGAACGTATGATGCCCAATCGGGTTCATGACCGTGACCAGTCAGCCGCACGTGACGCCTTCAATGACTTCAATGAGTTGATCCGCCGCTTCCCCGAAAGCCGCTATGTGGCCGACGCCCGCCAGCGCATGGTATTCCTGCGCAATAACCTGGCAGCCTATGAAGTGGAAGTGGCCAATTACTACATGCGCCGCAAGGCCTATGTCGCTGCAGCCAATCGCGCCCGCTATGCGGTGGAAAACTACCCGGGCACACCGCAAAATTCAGACGCCCTGATTGTGATGTACAAGGCCTACACAGCCTTGGATTTACCCAAGCTGGCCGATGGCGCCATGGAAGTTCTGGAAACCAACTACCCGGATAACTACTACGTGCAGGGTCGCAAGAAGAAACGCAGCTGGTCCGACCGCTTGTGGCCGTTTGACTAGGCTTTCGCTTCCCGCCAACCTGAAGTAATCGGATAACGCCGGTCGCGGCCAAAAGCGCGATTGCTGATGCGTGTGCCGGGAGCCGCCTGGCGCCGCTTATACTCATTCACTAACACCAGCCTTGCCACTCGGCGCACCATGGCTTCTTCAAAACCCTCAGCTACGATTTGGGTTATGGACCAGTCCTGTTCCACGTAACGATGCAAAATCTGGTCCAGCACTTCATAAGGTGGCAATGAATCCTGGTCAGACTGGTTGGGCCGCAGCTCGGCCGATGGTGGCCGGCTGATTACTGCAGCTGGAATGACCGAGGATTGCCGATTACGCCATTCGGCCAAATCATAGACACGGGTTTTCAGGCAGTCCAGCAAAGGCGCAAAGCCACCACACATATCACCATAAATGGTGCAATAACCAACAGCCGCTTCACTCTTGTTGCTGGTAGCCAGTGGCAGCCAACCGAACTTGTTGGATAGCGCCATGACCAGGTTACCGCGCACGCGCGCCTGTAGATTCTCTTCCGTGACATCCGCTGCCAGGCCACTGAAGGATGGCTGCAGCAGTGTGTTCAGGGCTTCAAAAGCGGGCTCAATGCTGATCACCCGGTGATCCACGCCCAGCTCAACCGCCTGTTGTTGCGCCAGCTCTATGCTCATGCCCGAGGTATGCCGCGAGGGCATCATGACCGTATGCACGCGCTCCGGCCCCAAAGTATCGACGGCCAGCGCCAGTACCATGGCCGAATCGATACCGCCCGAAAGCCCGAAGATCACATCGGTGAATCCGTTGTTGCGTACATAGTCTCGCAGGCCACAGGTCAATACCTGGTAAATCTCCTGCAGGCTGTCCTGGGGTGCTTGCGGCCAGTCCAGCGCCCGCAGCTGGCCATCAGCAGGCTCATATTCGGCCACTAACAAAGCCGTTTCGCACAAAGAGGCTATGGCTGAACAGCGGCCGTCTGAACCAAACAGCATGCTGCGGCCATCGAATACCAGTTCATCCTGGCCGCCCACCAGGTTGCAATAAACCATGGGCAAGCCTGTATCGGCGTGGCGTTTGGCCAGCAATTGTTCACGCGCTGCTAATTTGTCGGTGCGATAGGGGGATGCATTGGGGATCAACAATATTTCAGCACCCGCTTCATGGGCTTGCAGCGCCGGGGCACTTTCCCAGGCATCTTCACAAATAAGCACACCCATGCGAACGCCCTTGAGCTCAATCACCAAAGGCTGGTTGCCGGGTGTGAAATAGCGGCGCTCGTCGAACACTGCGTAATTGGGCAGGCACTGTTTGTGGTATTGGCCGATGATGGCGCCATCACGCAGCCAACTGGTGGTGTTGAATCGTTGGCCGGCTTCGCTCCAGGGATGGCCCATCAGCACATCGATGCCTTGTACCGTTTCAGCCAGCTGCTGCACGGCTTCCATGCAGGCGCGCTGGAAGCCAGGCCGCAACAGCAGGTCTTCTGCCGGATAACCCGATAATGCCATTTCCGGAAAAATCAGCAGATCAGCCCGCAACTCACGCGCCTGCTGAATCAGTAACAGCGCCTTGGCCAGATTGCCATCGACATCCCCGACCAGGAAATCATGTTGTGCCAGTGCCAGGCGGATCATCGATGTCTCGGCTTAGTCATTGCAATTGTCGCGGGAGCGCTCCTGGGTATTGTCGCGGGATCGCTCCTGCGCATTTTCTACCGGCATCCCGGAAGCGGCATAGCCGCTATCCGAACGGATCGTTCTCGCACTTCCATGTGCTTCACGATCTGTGCACATCCTGTGCAAAATCCCGGAAGTGGCGAAGCCGCTATCCGGGATCCATTCATAAAGACAAAATGGACCCCGGCTCTGAGGCCAGGGTGACGGATCAAAATTTGATCCCGACCCAAAGCGACGGATCAAAATACGATACCAACCCAAACGGGTTTGGGCAAAACACCGCTCCTACATGCGCGCAGAAAGTGCTGCACCGAGGTCGGCGGGTGATTTCACGGTGGTAACACCGGCCGCTTCCAGCGCAGCAAATTTGGCTTCTGCCGTACCCTTGCCACCGGCAATAATGGCACCGGCATGGCCCATGCGTTTGCCCGGCGGCGCAGTTACGCCTGCAATATAAGCGACCACTGGCTTGGTGACATGCGCCTTGATGAACTCGGCTGCATCCTCTTCAGCTGAACCGCCGATTTCACCTACCATGATGATGCCGTCTGTTGCCTCATCGTCCTGGAACATGCGCAGCACATCCACGAAATTCATGCCCTGTAAGGGGTCTCCACCAATGCCAATGCAGGTCGATTGGCCCAGACCAGCCTGGGTAGTCTGGTAAACCGCTTCATAGGTCAGTGTACCGGAACGCGATACCACGCCTACGCGGCCGGGGCTGTGGATCTGGCCGGGCATGATGCCGATCTTGCATTCGCCTGGGGTGATGATGCCTGGACAATTCGGCCCGATCAGCCAGGTATCCGGCAGGCCGCTCAAGACCGCTTTCACGGTCATCATGTCTTTAACCGGAATGCCTTCGGTAATCGCCACGATCACCCGCACACCCGCATCGGCTGCTTCCAGAATCGCATCAGCTGCATAGGGTGGCGGCACATAAATCACGCTGGCATCGGCGCCGGTTTCACGCACTGCTTCAGCCACCGTGTTGAATACTGGCAAACCGAGATGTTCAGTGCCGCCCTTACCTGGAGTTACGCCACCCACCAGTTGGGTGCCATAGTCCAGCGCCTGGCGGGAATGGAAAGTACCCTGGTTACCGGTAAAACCCTGGCAAATTACTTTGGTATTCTTATCGACCAAAACGCTCATTAAATTATCTCCCTTTAGCCTTTGGCCGCAGCAACGACCTTGGTCGCCGCATCATTCAAATCACTGGCCGAAATAATGTCCAGGCCACTTTGGGCCAGCATTTCACGACCTTTTTCCACATTGGTGCCTTCCAGGCGCACAACTACCGGCACGGATACACCAACTTCGCGCACCGCTGCGATAATGCCTTCGGCAATTTCATCGCAGCGCACAATGCCGCCAAAAATGTTCACCAATATGGCTTCCACCTTGTCGCTGGAAAGTATCAGCTTGAAAGCCTCCTTCACGCGCTCGGCATTGGAGCCACCGCCTACATCGAGGAAGTTGGCCGGTTCACCGCCATTGAGTTTGATCACGTCCATGGTGGCCATGGCCAGGCCCGCACCGTTCACCATGCAGGCGATATTGCCGTCCAGGGTTACGTAGTTCAGATCGTGCTTGCTGGCTGCAACTTCAGTGGGATCTTCTTGCGCTTCATCCCGCATGGCAGCCAGGTCATGGTGACGGAACAGGGCGTTGTCATCGATATTGATCTTGGCATCCAGTGCCAGCAGGTCACCCTTGCCATCAATCACCAGCGGGTTGACTTCAATCAGGCTCAGGTCTTTGTCTTTGTACAAACGATACAAGCCATCCATGATCACGGTCAGTTGCCGGACTTGCTTGGCATTGAGGCCCATGCCAAAGCCCATTTGCCGCGCCTGGTAAGCCTGCAGGCCTGCCGTATTGTCCACCTGCACAGTGACCAGCTTTTCGGGATGGGTGATCGCGACTTCTTCGATATCCATACCGCCGGCGGCTGAGCCCATGAACGTGACACATTTATTGACACGATCGGTCAGCGCCGAAAGATAAAGCTCTGAGGCAATATCGGAGGCTTCCGCAATCAATACCTTGTGAACTGGCAATTCCATGCCGCCAGTCTGGTAAGTAGAAATTTTCATGTTCAACATGCGCTCGGCTTCGCTGCGCACTTCGTCCAGCGAGCGCACCAGCTTGACCCCGCCGGCTTTGCCGCGACCACCCGCATGAACCTGGGCTTTAACCACCCAAACATCGCCACCCATAGCCTTGGCTCCGGCCACTGCCGCTTCGGGGGTAGCCGCTACTCGGCCAGCTGGCACCGGAATGCCGTATGCGGCGAATAAGTCTTTCGCCTGGTATTCATGAAAATTCATTGCAACTCCTGCTGTGGGTCGGTGACTGAGCACCGGCAAAGTCGGCTATTTTCCCCTGTATTGCCACGCAAATCAAAGACAGCGTTGTAAAACAGACGGATGCTATACTCTCAGCGTGCCTGCCGAGCTGGAGCGGGCGCCTGCCAGGCCAGGCAGGACTGTATACAGGGAAGCTCTTCATGCAAGCAGTGGATGCAGACAAAACAAGCCCTACGCCAACTCACCTTTATCCGCTACCGGAATCTTTAACGCGACGCATTGTCGCTTACCTGGGCATTTATCGCCTGGTAATTGCGTTGTTATTGCTGGCGGGGCAGTTCAGCCTGTTTACCGACCACCTGCTCAGCAACCTGCAGTCAGCACTGGTGCCCGCCTTTTTGGTGGGCTATCTGCTGTTTGCAGCATCCCAGCTGTTCATTGCCCAAAGCCGTGGTTCCAACGCACACCTGATGGTGCGCAATGTACTGCTGGCCGATACCATTTTCCTCTGCATCCTGCATTTCCTGTTAGGCAGCTTCAACAGCGGCATTCCGATCTTGCTGGTCTTCACCTGTGCCATGGCGGGCATGTTATTGCCACTGCGTTTGGCCATGTTCATAGCTGCCGTAGCCACCCTTTCATTGATTGGCCAGGCAACACTCAGCAGCTTGCAAGGTGGAGATCTGCCGGACCGCATCGTAATCGCCGCCGTTTACGGCGCCACTGCCATGGTGGTTTGCCTGTTGTCGCACCAGATGGCCTATTGGGCCAGGGATTTCCGCCTGATTGCCGAGCAGCAGGAAGTACAGATTTCCGACCTGCAGGAAATCAATGAAACCATCATTCGCAATATGTCTACCGGGATACTGGCCGTTGATGCCAATCGGCGCATCCGCATCATGAATGAATATGCCTGGTTCCTGCTGGGCAGCCCGCGCGTGCGGGAGTTGCTGTTACACGATTTATCACCGCGGCTGGACCGGCTGGTGGAGAAATGGATGAGCAACCCGGCCATCGAAGTGAAATCGGTGCTGCTGGAAACCAGCCAGGCCAATATTCTGCCTACCCTGGCTTTTCTGCCGGGTGGAGAAAAACCCGGCGCCTTGTTGGTACTCAATGATGAGTCGGTGATTTCCCGCCGGGCACTCGAATTATCTGCCAATTCGCTGGCTAAATTATCCGGCAGCATTGCCCACGAAATCCGTAATCCCCTGGCCGCACTGACCCATGCGGCCCAGTTGCTGGATGAATCACCGTCGATCACGCTCAACGACATGCGCCTGACCAATATCATTCTCGACCAATCCAAGCGCATGAACGGCATAGTTGAAAATATTCTGCAGCTGTCCCGGCAGGAACAATCCCGCCCCGAACCGGTGGAACTGAATTCATTCCTTAAATCATTGGCTGACGAATTCCGCTCATCCCAGGGCGCCAGCCATCTGGGATTCGATTTATTGATCGAAGTGGGCAAAACCCTGGTCGTATTCGACAAAAGCCAGTTACATCAGTGCTTATGGAAGCTGTTGGATAACACCATCCATCACGCCAGCGTCAAGCGCCCGCCTCATGCCCTGCTGAAAATGCGCAAAGACGACAGCGCCGGATATTGTGTGATCACGGTCGAAGACAATGGCCCGGGCATCCCGAATTCCCGCATTGCCGACGTTTTTGAGCCCTTTTACACCACGCGTAAAGAGGGTTCAGGGCTGGGACTTTATGTGGCCAGGCAATTGTGTGAGGCAAATCAGGCCGAACTTACGGTAGACTCGCAGCCGGGAATCGGTACGGCATTCCATGTGAGAATGGGCCTGGCACCGCAACCGAGCCGCGTCATGTTGAGTGCAGCGACCCCATGATTGAACAGCAACTGTCCAGAAACGAGATTAAACAGAGAAACGCATGAATCCAGGTTTGCAACGTGTGCTGGTCATCGATGATGAGCCCGATATCCGCGAGCTGCTCGACCTGACTCTCAGCCGCATGGGTCTGAAAGTGACCACTGCAGAAGATCTGGGCCAGGCTCGCAGCCAATTACTGACCAATTCCTTCAGCTTCTGCCTGACAGACATGCGCCTGCCCGATGGCAATGGCCTGGACCTGGTCAAAGAAATCTCCGAAAACTACCCTGATCTTCCCTGCGCCGTGATCACCGCACATGGCAAGGTTGAAGATGCAGTCAATGCATTGAAGATGGGCGCCTTTGATTTTGTCTCCAAACCGGTAGACCTGGCGGTGTTGCGCAAGCTGGTGAATACCGCCTTGCGCTTGCGTGGCAATGAAGACGAGTCATTACCCAAGGGTGAGAGTCAGCACCACAGCAGCCTGCCCAAAGAACTGGACCGGATGATAGGCAAGTCGCCAGCCATCCGACAATGCCATTCCATGATAGCCAAGCTGTCGCGTAGCCAGGCGCCGGTGTTGATCAGCGGCGACTCCGGCTCAGGCAAGGAATTGGCTGCCCGATTGATACACGAACTGGGCCCGCGCGGCGATGGCCCTTTCATACCCGTCAACTGTGGCGCTATTCCCTCTGAACTGATGGAAAGTGAATTCTTTGGCCACAGGAAAGGCAGCTTTACCGGTGCCACTGGTGACAAGGACGGCCTGTTCAAAGCCGCTGACGGCGGTACCCTGATGCTGGACGAAGTGGCAGACCTGCCCTTGCACATGCAGGTCAAATTGTTGCGCGTAATCCAGGAAAAAGCCGTTATGCCCATCGGTGCGCGTGAAGAAGTAAAAGTGGATGTGCGTATAGTCAGCGCATCGCACCAGCCATTAAAGCCGCTGGTGGAGAGTGGCAAGTTCCGCAGTGACCTGTATTTCCGGTTGAATGTGATTGAGCTGCACATGCCCAGCCTGCAGGAACGCCGCGAAGATATTCCGCTGCTCGCTCAACATTTTATGCTGGATATTTCCGAACAATGGCAGGAACGCGATATGCCGGAAATATCCCCGGCCGCCATGGAAGCGCTAAAGAATCACAACTACACCGGCAATGTACGCGAGCTTATCAATATCCTGCAGCGTGCCGTCACTATGTCGGAAGGCAGCCTGATCCAACCTGATGACCTGATGATGGAGCATATGGGCCACGCCAGCACACCAGCAGAAATTGGCTCGCTGGCTGCAGATAATGTTGAATCAGGCGACGGTTCCCTGGACACCGTAATCGAAGACATCGAAAAGCAAATGCTGGAAGACGCGCTCAAAAAGGCACGCTATAACAAGACCAAAGCCGCTGATATTCTCGGCATCAGTTTTCGCTCGTTTCGTTACAAGCTGAA
>JBBKVS010000246.1:0-11509 GCA_037968555.1 Lysobacterales bacterium
TCAATTCCAGGTGAAATCTGGCTTGCCGCCAAATCAAAATTGCGCTAGTGTTGTCCTACACCTATGGTTTTATTCTGCAAAATCGAAGTTCGCACCTGATGGCTGGGCCAACAGCAACGTCCCTTTGGCCCAACACTGAATTTCACATCTACCTGTTTAAATCCACTGCTATTGAAACCGTCAAATGCATTTCGGCATCTGCTGCCTGCAAGATGCGGCTGGCGGAGTATCGTCCCTGAATACGGAGGAATATTATGTTTGAACACCGTCAGCACCAAATGGAACAAATGATGAAGGAAAGCCCTGAATTTCTCAGGGTGTTTAACCGCCACCAGGAACTGGACAGGCTGGTTGCCGATGCGGAATTTGGTACCGCGCCGATGGAAGACCTGGCACTGGTCAAGCTCAAGAAAGAGAAATTGATGGCCAAGGATCAGCTTGCCCGGATGATGGATAAGACCAGCAACTGATTTTATTGCCGCTATTGCATGCAACGGCCGGGTAGAATTACCCGGCCGTTTTTCATTACGGAGTAACCCGTTTCATGGAAGTTTTTGCGAATGTTCTGGAAATGATAGGCAATACGCCTGTCGTTCGTATCAATCACCTGGATACCGGCTCCTGTGAGCTCTATATGAAGCTGGAAAGCCAGAATCCAGGTGCCTCCATCAAGGATCGTATCGGCTTGCGAATGGTTGAGGATGCTGAACAGCAAGGCCTGATCAAGCCAGGTGACACACTGGTTGAAGGCACGGCTGGAAATACCGGCCTTGGTTTGGCGCTGGTAGCCGCCCAGAAAGGTTACCGGCTGGTGCTGGTGATTCCGGACAAAATGAGCCGGGAGAAAATATCCAACCTTAAAGCCATGGGAGCCGAAGTGGTGTTAACCCGCTCGGATGTGGCTAAAGGTCATCCGGAGTATTACCAGGATTTGGCCAAGCGATTGGCGGGTGAAATGGATAACGCCTATTTCATCAATCAATTTGGCAATCCGGCCAATCCGAAGGCGCATGAGGAAGTGACCGGCCCGGAAATCTGGCGCCAGATGGGCGGTCAGCTGGATGCCATCGTGCTGGGTGTGGGCTCAAGTGGGACTGTTACTGGCCTGTCGCGCTATTTTGCCCGCGTAGCCCCTGCGGTTGAGCTGATACTGGCAGACCCCGTGGGCTCCATCCTGGCGGAGTATATCAACGAAGGAAATCTGAGCACCAAGAGCAGCAGCTGGATGGTGGAAGGAATAGGTGAAGATTTTCTTCCGGTGATCAGCGATTTCACACGTGTAAAAAAAGCCTACGCCATCAGTGACAAGGAAAGCTTCGAAGCCGGCCGGGAATTGCTCAAGCGCGAAGGTATTCTGGGCGGTTCGTCTACCGGCACCCTGCTGGCTGCAGCCTTGCGTTACTGCCAGGAGCAGACCGAACCCAAGAAAGTCCTGACTTTCTGCTGTGACACAGGAAATCGGTACCTGTCGAAAATGTATAACGATTACTGGATGCGCGACCTGGGTTTTATCGAAACCATTCAGCATGGCGATCTGCGTGATCTGATCGCCCGCCCCTATGATACGCATGACACCATTACGGTTGGGCCGGATGAACCGCTGGCCAACGCTTACGGCAGGCTTAAGCTATATGATGTTTCTCAATTACCGGTGATCGAGAATGGCCAGATTGTCGGAATTCTGGATGAATCCGATTTATTGCTGGCTGTGGCAGCAGACCAGAAAGCCTTCGCCAGGCCCGTACGGGAAGCCATGGTGACCGAATTAACCGAGATTGATGTGAAATCTCCTGTGTCGGACCTGATGCCGATTTTTAACAATGATTTCGTCGCCATCGTAAAAGACCAGGCCAGGTTCCTTGGCCTGATTACCCGGGTGGACTTGCTGAACTTCCTGCGCCGCAAATCAGACTTGGGCTGAACTCACTTGCCTGAAACTATTTACCTTAGAAATTTTCCTGAGAAACCAACATGAGCAAAAAAAACAAAACACAAGCGCTGGCCACCCGCGCTATCCATGCAGGGCAGCAGCCTGATCCCACTACTGGTGCCATCATGACACCGATTTATGCGACCTCCACTTATGTGCAGCGCAGTCCCGGTGACCACCAGGGCTGGGAGTATTCGCGCAGTCACAACCCGACGCGTGATGCTTATGAAAAATGCATAGCTGACCTCGAAGGCGGCATACGCGGCTTTGCTTTTGCCTCCGGCATGGCGGCAACAGCAACCGTTCTGGAGTTGCTCAACAGCGGTGACCATGTGGTAGCGGGTGATGATCTTTATGGTGGGAGTTATCGTCTGTTCCATCGTGTGCGTGAGCGTTCAGCCGGTTTGAACTTCAGCTTTGCTGAGCTGGAAAAGCCCGGTGCCTTACAGGCTGCCATGCAGCCCAATACCCGCATGGTCTGGGTGGAAACCCCAACCAACCCTATGTTGCGTATCGTAGATATTAAAGCTGCAGCAGATATTGCCCATGAGCACGGCGCATTACTGGTAGTGGACAATACCTTTGCCTCACCCATGTTGCAGCGTCCGCTGGAATTAGGTGCCGATATCGTGGTGCATTCGGCCACCAAGTATCTGAACGGACATTCCGACATGGTGGGTGGTGTGGCTGTGGTGCGGGACGATGAAGATCTGGCTCAGCGTTTGTGGTTTCTGCTCAATTCAATAGGTGGAATTCAAGGCCCATTTGACAGCTTCCTGGCCCTGCGAGGCCTGAAGACATTGGCCTTGCGTATGGATGCCCATTGCCGCAATTCGCTCCACATTGCGCAATGGCTGCAGCAACATCCGGCAGTCGAAGGAGTTTTATATCCTGGACTGGAAACACATCCGCAATATCAGCTGGCTATGCAGCAAATGAACGGGCAGGGTGGTGGCATCATCAGCATCGTGGTTAAAGGTGGTCTGGAAGCTGCCCGGCGCATGCTGGAGCGTTGTGAGTTGTTTGCACTGGCGGAAAGCCTGGGTGGGGTGGAAAGCCTGATCAATCATCCGGCTATCATGACGCATGCCTCAGTTCCGCCGGAAAAACGTGCGCGCCTGGGTATCACCGACAGCCTGGTACGCCTGTCGGTCGGCGTGGAGGATGTAAACGACCTGATTGCAGAACTGGACTACGCCCTGGGCCCGGATTGAGCCTTTTGTATTTGGCTAAACTGAGGTTTGAATTCAGCTATGTAGTTCAGCTTTTTAGTTCCGGTAAATCGCGGAACAATTCCAGCGCAGCCGGGTTGGCCAGGGCGTCCTGGTTGGTGACCGGCTTGCCGTGAATGACGTTGCGTACCGCCAGCTCGACAATTTTTCCGCTGATGGTCCGTGGTATGTCAGCCACCTGAATGATGCGCGCTGGCACATGCCGTGGCGTGGTGTTATTACGAATGGACTTGCGAATTTCATCCTGTAACTGCTGGTCCAGCGTTACGCCTTCGCGTAACTTGACGAACAGCACGATGCGCACATCGTCATCCCAGTCCTGCCCCACGCAGATGCACTCCAACACGCTATCCAGTCTCTCCACCTGTCGGTAGATCTCGGCCGTGCCTATGCGCACACCTCCAGGATTCAGCGTGGCATCGGAACGGCCGTGAATGATGAAACCGCCGTGGCGGGTTTGTTCAGCGAAATCGCCCTGTGCCCAGATATTCTCGAAGCGCTCAAAATAGGCTGCGTGGTACTTGCTGCCGTCCTCATCGCCCCAGAAAAACACCGGCATGGAAGGAAACGGCTGCAGGCAGCACAGCTCGCCGGTTTCGTCTATATCCGCTTTTGAACCATCTTCGCGGCGTATTTCTACTGCCATGCCCAAGCCAGGGCATTGCAGCTCGCCACGATAGACCGGCAGTATGGGACTGCCCAAAACAAAACAGGAAACGATGTCCGTGCCACCCGATATGGAAGCCAGGCACAGATTCTGTTTGATATCCCGGTACACGTAATCAAAATGTTCCGGAGCCAATGGTGAGCCGGTGGAGAGCAGGGTCACCAGTGAATTCAATTGGTGCGACTCGCGTGGCTTGATGCCGGCCTTTTCCCAGGCGGCTATGGCTTTTGCCCCTGTACCCAGTACCGAAATTTCCAATTCGTCCACCAGATCGAACATGGCGGTAGGGCCTGGATAAAACGGCGAACCCTCATACAGCACGACCGTGGCACCAACCGCCAGGCTGCTGACCATCCAGTTCCACATCATCCAGCCACAGGTAGTGAAATAGCAGATGCTGTCACTGCGCCTGAGATTGGTATGCAGTATCAGTTCTTTCAGATGTTGCAAAAGGGTGCCACCAGCACCGTGGACTATGCACTTGGGCGTGCCGGTAGTGCCAGAAGAATAAAGAATGTACAGCGGGTGGTCGAAGGGCAGCTGGGCAAACTCCAGTGAGCTGGCTTGCTTGTCTTTGAAATCAGCAAACCACACGGCTTGCGGTACTGCACCCAGCTCTGCATCCGGATTCATATACGGCACGACTACGACTTTTTCGATGGAAGCAACTGCGCTGGCTATGCCGGCTACTTTCTGCAGGCAATCATGTGTTTTGCCGTTATAACTGTAAGCCGCTGCGCAAAACAGAACTTTGGGCTGGATCTGGCCGAATCGGTCCACCACACCGGCAATGCCAAAGTCGGGTGAACAGGAAGAGAAAATCGCACCTATGCTGGAAGCTGCCAACATGGCAATAATGGTCTCGGGCAAATTCGGCATATAGGCGGCCACACGATCGCCCTGGACCACGCCCATGGCACGCAGCGCAGCAGCAGTCTGCATCACTTCACGATGCAGCTCTGTATAGCTGAGCTGACGTCTTTCACCGGTCTCGGAACAGAACACCAAGGCTGCCTGGTCATCACGATAGCGCAGCAGGTTTTCCGCAAAATTCAGCCGCGCCTGCGGGAACCAGCTGGCCCCCGGCATTTTCTGGCCATCCTGCAAAACCACTTCACCTGGCTTACCCACCACGGCAGAAAAATCCCAGGTGGCTCGCCAGAAGGCTTCCGGCTGGTCTATTGAAAAGCGGTAAAGATCCCAGTAATTCTGTATGGATGGGTCGAGCTCAGACCGCAGCAAATCAATAAAGCGTTTGACGTTTGCTGTTTGCCTGCGTACTGGCCCTGGGGCCCAAATTGAATCAGCCATGTATCTAACACCCAGTAGCTGGCACTTAGCCCAGCAAACGTTCTAATTCAGGGATGATGCTGAACAGGTCGCCAACCAGGCCGATATCGGCTATTTCAAAAATGGGCGCTTCACCATCCTTGTTCACCGCCACGATGGTGCCTGCATCCTTGATGCCGGTAATGTGTTGAATCGCTCCGGAAATTCCGAAGGCCAGGTAGAGATCGGGTGATATGATTTTGCCCGTCTGGCCTACCTGCATATCATTGGGAACATAGCCAGCGTCGACCGCAGCACGCGAAGCGCCGACTGCCGCACCGAGTTTGTCGGCCAGGCTGTAGACGATGGAGAAGTTTTCCGCACTACCCAGCGCACGACCACCGGAAACGACCTTGCTGGCGCTTTGCAGATCGGGTCGATCGCCGCCGCCGGATTCCAGCCCCACCCAGCGTGTGTGAGCACTGGCGCTACCTGTTGCAGCACGATTTTCAATCGCAGCTGAACCGCCTTCAGCTGCAGCAGGCCAGCTTGCGCTGCGGACCGTTGCCACTGTGATGCTGTCTTCTGGAACCCGCACATCGATAATGGCATTGCCAGCATAAATCGGCCGACGGAAAAAGTAGGCATCCAACACTTCCATCACATCACTCAGCTGATTGACACCCAGCAGGGCGGCAATTCGTGGCGTCAGGTCTTTGCCAAAAGTGGTTGAAGGGGCCAGCACATGCGTGTAGCCCGTGGCCATGGCAACGATTTCCGGCGCCCAGTTTTCTGCGAGTGCGTGCTCCAGATAGTCAGCACTCACACAGATAACATTGTTTACACCAGCAACAGCTGCTGCTTGGCTTGCTACCGCCTCAATCGACTTGCCCAATACGACGATGTCAATGTCACCGCCTATGGCTTGTGCGCAGGACACACACTTGGAGGTGCTCAGGTTCAATGCCTGACCGTCATGTTCTGCAATAATGAGTATCTTGCTCATACCAGCCCCCGGTTTTTCAGTTCCTGCACCAATTGCTCAGCGCTCTCTACCATGATGCCTTTCTGCCGTTGCGGCGGTGGGGCGAATTTCTCAATGCTGTAAACCGGGCCTGCATCGATACCCAGCTCTTCCAGTGGCACGACATCCATGGGTTTGCGCTTGGCTTTCATGATGTCCGGCAGCTTGACGAAGCGGGGCTCGTTCAGGCGCAGGTCCACGGTCACCACTGCCGGCAGGGCTATGCCTATGGTTTCCAGCCCGGCATCCACTTCGCGGGTCACGGTGGCTTTATCACCATCTACTTCCAACTTGGAGGCGAAGGTCGCCTGCGGACGATTCCACAAACCGGCCAGCATCTGGCCGGTCTGGTTGTTGTCATCATCAATGGCCTGCTTACCCAGCAGTACCAAGCCAGGTTGTTCCCGTTCAATGATCTTGAGCAGAGCGCGGGCAGCTGCCAGAGGCTGGACAGCGCTGCTGGTACTGACCTGGATTGCGCGATCTGCACCCATGGCGAGCCCGGTGCGCAGTTGCTGCTGACATTCATCAGCACCTATGGACACCACCACCACTTCGCTGGCTTTGCCAGCTTCTTTCAGTCGCAGTGCTTCTTCCAGGGCGATTTCATCGAAAGGATTAACGCTCATTTTGACGCCATCCGTATCAACGCCACTGCCGTTGGGCAGCACGCGCACGCGTACGTTGAAATCAACTACGCGTTTTATTCCAACCAGTATTTTCATCAATCCATTCCTGCTTGTGTCATGTGTCAGTTTTATCCGGATTCCGGAGCTCAAGAAAACTCTGAATGATTCCGAGTCGCTTAATTTGGGCTGCTTAACTCAGGGCTGCTTTAAAGGTTCTGGTAATTGGGGCCGCTGGCGCCTTCTGGAGTAACCCAGTTGATCACCTGGTAAGGGTCCTTGATATCGCAGGTTTTACAATGCACGCAGTTGGCAGCATTGATCTGCAGGCGTTTACCTTCGGCGTCTTCGACCATCTCGTAAACCTGCGCCGGGCAAAAGCGGGTGCAGGGGTTATCGTATTCCTCCACGCAGCGCGTGGTGCAGATCTCCGGGTCAGTGATCTGTAAATGTATGGGCTGATCTTCATCGTGTTCAGTGGCAGCAAAATATACCGATGCCAGCCGATCACGCGGGGCCAAATCCCGGTTTACCCAATGCCGGTCGGGTGCGGTGTATTCAGCTACTTTTTTCAATGCCGTGTGATCAGCATGCAAGGGCAGGGTGGTGGGTAATTTGCCGGCAGTAATGGTTTCGATAGCAGCGCGCAGGAAGCCGCGCCACAAGCCCTTGTAAAATGCCGGACGTATATTCCGTACCTTGTGCAGTTCACTGACTATGGGTGAATTCCGCAGCTTCTGATCAAAACCCTGGGCGCTGGATGTCTCGGCAATATGCTCAGCGGCCAGCATGCCTGAACGCAAAGCCTGGTGAGTGCCTTTGATTTTCGGAACATTCAATAAACCCGCAGCATCGCCGATCAGTATGGCGCCGGGCATCTCGGTTTGTGGCAGTGCCTGGTAACCCCCTTCAACAAGCGCGCGAGCGCCGGACGAGAGTATTTCTCCGCCTTCCAGCAACCGTCTGACCATGGGGTGGTGCTTCAACTGCTGGAAGGCCTCGAAGGGTTTGAATTCGGGATCGGCATAGTCGAGGCCGGTTACAAAGCCCAGCGCAATGCGGTCTTTGTCCAGGTGATAGATAAAGCTGCCGCCGTAAATGGCTGGGTCCAATGGCCAACCCAGGGTATGTTGCACCAGGCCGGGTATGGCCTTGCCGGGCTGTACGCGCCACAGCTCTTTCAGGCCGATGCCGTAAGTCTGTGGGCTGGAATTCCTGTCCAGGCCGAATTTGGCGATCAGTTGCTTGCTCAGATGGCCACGGCAGCCCTCTGCCAGCACGGTCACCGGCGCATGAATTTCAATTCCTTGTACATAGCTGTCTTTGTGCTGGCCAGCGCGGTCGACACCCATATCGCCTATAAGTACGCCTGTCACGCTGCCATCGTCGCCATAACACACATCAGCAGCAGCATAACCAGGGAAAATATCAACACCCAGTGCTTCAGCTTGGGGCGCCAGCCAGGCACAGAGTGCGCCCAGGGAAACAATGAAATTACCGTGGTTATTCTGCTGTGGCGGGGTAGGCAGGCGCTGTTGGCCTTTTTCGGTGAGATAATACAACTGGTCTTTCTGCACCGGAATACAGATGGGTGGTGGTTGATCGCGCCAACCGGGCAACAATTGATCCAGGGGTTCCGGTTCTATTACCGCACCGGACAGAATGTGAGCGCCCACTTCGGCTGCTTTCTCAATCACTGCAACGGACAGATCCGCTTTGAGTTGCTTCAGTCTTATGGCACATGCCAGTCCTGCGGGACCAGCGCCCACAACAATGACATCGTATTCCATGATTTCGCGTTCAGACATGCGATCGTCCTGCATTCCGCTGCAATTACACCAAACCCCGAATTATATCGGCATTGGCGCTGAGCGTCACAGCGAATATGCTAAGGGGCCTACTCGCAGGCATGGCCTCAGAAATGATCGAGCAACTGTTCCAGTGTTTGCAAAACCAGGCCTATGGATTCGAGGAATTCCTTGTAGCGTGCCTCGTCATTGGCATCAAAGGGCTGGCCATCACGTCGATTCAATAACTGAGCCACTGCGAAAACCTTGCCGTCGGCAGTTTTCACCGGCAGGCACAGTATGGATTTGGTTTTATAGTTCAGTTGCTTATCCACATCCGGATTGAATCGCGGATCAGCGTAAGCATCATCTACCCGTATCGCTTTGCCGCTGGATACCACGGCGCCAGCTATGCCGCTTCCTATGGGGATCCGGACTTCCTTATCTGGTAGATTTTCTGTGACCCGTAACCACAGGGATTGCGTCTTGTGATCAACGATGAACAACGAAGAGCGGTCTGCATTCAATAGCTGCGTGAGTTTGCGGGTGAAGGCGAAAAGGTCCTGTTCCAGCAGACTCTGGAATGCCGCATCGTTGGACAATGCAGTCGCCCGGAGAAAGTGCTGGGATTGTTCTGTCATCTGGCTGAGCAGTTGCCGGAATTGCTGCTCGTTCAGATCATGCACCTTGGCCCCGGCTGTATTCTTTGGGCCGCTGCGGGCCAGGGTGCCCATCATGAGTTCGTTATTGGCAATAACCGCCTCGGTAAAGGTCGATAATTTGCCATCTTCCAAATGCACGATGCGGTCGGCAATATCGAGTATGCGATTGTCATGCGTCACCAGCAATATGGTTGTGCCATGTTCCTTGGCCAGTACTTTCATGCGGTCTACGACTTCGCGTCCGGACTCCTTGTCCAGGGAGGCAGTTGGTTCGTCGGCCAACAGTATGACTGGCTCGGCCACCAGTGCCCGGGCGATGGCAACACGTTGTCTTTGCCCGCCGGACAATTGTTCCGGGCGGTAATGCATGCGCTCAGACAAACCAACGGCAACCAGCATTTCCTGCGCCCGCCGTTGCAGCCCTTGGGGGCTTTTTTTCTGGCTGACCCGCAAGCCCAGCTCCACATTCTGCAGTGCTGACAAAGCGCCAACCAGATTGTGTTGCTGGAAAATAAAGCCAATCTTGCGGCGAACTTTTTCCAGTGTCGCCGCTTTGGCTTCGCGCAATTCTTCGCCCAGTACCTGGATACTACCTTCCTGGGCCGAGCGTAAAGCGCCCACCAGTGTTAACAGCGTGGTCTTGCCCGAGCCTGATGGGCCAGTAACAATGACGATTTCTCCGGCCGGTATTTCGGTGGAGATGTCGAACAGTATCTGTTTGCGCAAGCTGCCTTTGCCGAAAAAATGATTCAGGCCATTGACCCTGATGGGAGCTGCTGCGCTCATGATTTTCCAGTGTGCATCGAGACCCTTGCGTGCTGTGTGGCATAAGCCAATAGTTGCCACTTAGAGTTATTTGGCCTGAGTATGCTGGTGTGCAGGTGGGCGATGCAAGTTATCAGCCAGGGCTGATCAATTTCAATCCAGACGTTTCTTGAAACGCAATATGGCAAAGCCCATGGCCAACACTATGAAGACTGAGAGTATAAGCACCTCTTGTGATAATTCATTGAGGTTGGCGCCGCGCAGTACCACCCCGCGGATCAGGCGCATGAAATGGGTCATGGGCAGAATCTCCGCTATCCATTGCGCCAGCTTGGGCATACCGGCAAATGGAAACATGAATCCGGACAGTAATATGGAAGGCAGCAACACGAACATGGTCAGTTGTATGGCCTGAAACTGGTTACGGGCAATAGTGGATATCATCAGCCCCATGGCCAGGTTCGCAATAATGAACAGCAGTGAAACCAGGTAAACATCCAACAAAGAGCCACGCAAAGGAACCTGGAACAACCAGTACCCCAGCCATAACACCAGGCTGACCTGGATGAGTCCGATCAGGATGTATGGCAGGATCTTGGCCAACATCAATTCGGGTATACCTACCGGGGTAGTGATCAGCAGTTCCAGGTTGCCGCGCTCACGTTCGCGCACGATGGCCACTGCCGTAAACAGGGTCATGGTCATGGTGAGGATAATGCCGATCAGGCCGGGAACTGTGTTTACCGGCGAACGCCGCTCCGGGTTGTAATAAGTACGCACCTCAACCATGGGAGGCTGATCGTTGTAGGGGGATAGCCGACCAGCCTGTCCCAAGCGGCTGACAGCGCCCTGCACCACGGTATCAGAGCCGTCCAGCAACATTTGCACAGCCGCTCTTCCCGGTTGTTGTCGACGTCGTTCAAAATCCTCGGGGATAAATATGCCGACACTGATCTTCCCCATTCGCATCAACTCTTCCAGTTCTTCGGCGCTACTGGCTTGTTGAACAATATCTATGACCTGTGATTGCGACAGGTCCATCACGTACTGGCGTGATGCAGAACTGGCGGACAGGTCGGCAACAGCAGCCTGGATATGCCTGGGGTCATTGTTGATGGCATAGCCAAACATCAGCAGCTGGATCACCGGCAGGCCAACGATCATGCCAAAAGTGATGCGGTCGCGGCGTAGTTGCCTGAGCTCTTTTATAAAAATGGCGAAGATTCTTTGCAGCGCGTTCATCGTAATTTTTTTCGCGCTTGAGTGGCGGCTACGAATACATCTTCCAGGCTGGCGGAGGTCAGGCGGGACTGTACCGGCTTCAGCCCCGCTGCAGCGATCACCCGATTAACGGCTTGTTCTGGTTCTGCCAAATCCCGATCCAGCAATACCCGCAAACTGTTGCCTATCTGTGCAGTGCTGTGTACGAAATCCTCATCTTCCAGCGCTTTGCTTACTCGCCGTGGATGATCTGCGGTGATCAGCAGCACTTGTGCCGCAATATCTTTCGACAACTGGGCCGGACTACCCTGGGCCACCAGCTCACC
>JBBKVS010000247.1:0-4016 GCA_037968555.1 Lysobacterales bacterium
TGGTTGATGGTGCCGAATTCCAGCGTTTTATCGTCCAGATGTTCTTCACGAGTCTGACCGGTCTTCAGATTGAAGCGCCAGCGGTGCAGCCGTGGCTTGAGCAGTTCCTGGTCCAGATAGGCCATCATGCGTTCGAGTTCTGGCGGTGCTCCAGCGTATTTGCCGGGCACCGGGCTTTCCTGGAAGTAACCATCCATCACCACTTCGTCGCCGTCTTCCCAGGCATTCAACCAGTGCAAAACATAAGTGGGATCGGCTTCAAACCACATCACCGAATCGGCATCGCCATAGCGCGGCAGAATGGCGAAGCGGGAGGGAATATCGCGATAGAAACGCGTGGCGTGAATATCCTGCTTGAGCAGTTCCGGATCCCAGAACACCGGCAGATCATTGAGGATGGTGTAGTTCTCGGAAAACGCAATGTCGTGCGGCAGGCGCGGCCCGGGGAAATTAATGGGGGTGTAGTGCTTCAGCTTGTTGTCCGGACCCACCACGCCGTAGTGGAAATAAGGCTCGTACTTGGAATAGTTGAAGAACAGCAGCTCGCCAGTACGCTCGTCCAGCTTGGGATGCGCCGAAATTCCATCCAGCGGCACCCAGGATTCAGTACCGAAATTCTCTAGTGTATAGGGGTCGAGGCGATAGCCGTCGCCGCACTGGTAGAAGGTCGACAAGACCTGCCCGGCGTGCACAATCACATCGGTGGAGGAGGCATCTTTGAGGCTGCCGTGTGCACCCCAGCCTGGCCGCAGAGATTTCTTGGGATGTTCCATCAGGCCAGCCCACAAGGAGTGATCAAGCTCCTGTTCGGCCACGAAAGCCTTGGTCCGAACAAAGCGATTGCGGTACTCCGCCTTGCCATCCGCCAGGCTGATCATGTGGATCATGCCGTCTCCTTCAAAGGGGTGATAGCGGCCTATGGCTTCGTGCACGGGGTTTTCGGTATTGCGCAGGTAAACGCCATCCACATCGCGGGGGATTTCACCAATCACCTGCATATCGCAGGCATCGTATTCCTCGTAATTGGGCGTCCAGGCCCCATTCAGATAGGGGTGATCATTGGGCGCAATGGTGGGTTTGATGCGATTAACTAAGGTGGCGCTCATGTTGCGTCTCCGCTGCCAGGGCCGCTTTTGGGCGGCCAGGGTATGAAAGAAGAAGTGCGTTCCAGGTATTCAACATAACCCGGGCGGCTGCGTTTGAGGCGGCGTTCCAGCAAGGCAGCACCGCTCCATTTGATCAGGATAAAGGTCAGGAAAGCCGGTCCGAAAAAGCCCCACATGCCGAGACTGGTTTCGGCAGCAATCAGGTACAGACCCCACCACACACAGGTATCACCGAAGTAGTTGGGATGGCGGGTATAAGCCCACAAACCTTTATCCATCACCTTGCCGTGATTGTTGGGGTCGGCTTTGAAGTTGGCCATTTGGTGGTCGCCCACAGATTCAAAAAAGATACACACAGCTGCCAACACTACTCCCACCCAGGCCAGCAGGCCCAGTTGTAAAGGCTCTGCCTGGATCTGGCCCAGCTGTACCGGTAATGACACCAGCCAGAGTAAGGGCCCCTGCAGCAGAAATACCTTCATCAGACTGTGCAGGTGCTTGTTACCCGGCGCCTTGTTGAGCAAGGCCACATAGCGGCCGTCGGGCCCTTCGCGACGCCAGCGGAAAAACAGGTAGCCGCCCAGGCGCAGGCTCCAGATGGCAGTGATTATGAGGATGAGCAGGCGGCGTTCGGTTTCTCCTCCTGTCATGTAATAGGTCATCAAGGCAACCAACAGAAAACCGATGGCCCAGAAGCTGTCGATAAACGATACATCTTTAAGTGGAATGCTGATCAGCCACAGCACCACCATGCAGACCATCAGCATGATGAAATTACATAACAGGATATTGGCGACTTCGTTCATGATTTTCTCTTTTGCTGGTTAACGGCCGGTGCTGATTTTGTCGACCTTGAGCATGGCCGCCATCTGCTTTTCCATGAAGGCCGGGTCGCGCGCGAGGGCAGCGCGTACGCTGACCGCGAAGCTATCGGTGTCAACTTCATGGATGTTCTTTTCAATGGCACGAATGCCGGCTTTGGCCACAATATCCGGCGACTCCTTGCGGCCGTCCACGTGCGCCGCCATGCGGGTGTCTATTGAGCCCACAATCAGACAGCTGAGCTGCGTGCCCTGGTCAGCCAGTTCGGCTCGTACGTTGGTGGTCAATGCCCGCGCTGCAAACTTGGCCGGCGAATAACCGCCCATATTGGGTATCGCAACAATGGCTGCAGCCGACAGAACATTGACGATGGCACCGCCACCATTGGCAGCCAGTACTGGTGCAAACTGCCGGCACATGGATAAAACGCCAAAGTAGTTAACGTCCATTTCCATGCGGGCGGCTTGCAGGTCAGGCGCGCCGATCAGGGTCTGGTTGTTGAATGCACCGGCGTTATTGATAACGATGGACACATCGGGACAATTTTGCGCTGCAGCTGCAACTTGCTGCTCGGAAGTTACATCCAGCTCAACAGCCACTGCGCGGCCAGGAAATCCCTGCTCCAGGTGCGCAGCCGCTTCACGGGAACGCGAACCGACATAAACTTTTTCGGCGCCAGCCTGCAAAAGGCAGCGCACAAACGCTTCACCTATGCCTCGATTGCCACCGGTCACGATGGCGATACTGCCTTTAACGTTCATACTAGAACAATCTCTCCTGATGGTGTCTCGGCATACAGTGCGTCGATCTCATCCTTGCGGTTTTCAGTTGCCAGCGACTGGTTCAGCGTGCCTTTGTCGGACAGCTCGTGTTGTGCTGCGTCAGGCATTTTCTTCATAAAGCTGAAACGGCGTATGGCTTTGCTGCTTTGTGGAAACGCCTGGTTATAGGTCTGAAGTTTTTCGGTGATGTGCTGGCGGACTTTGGGATTCACCAGCAGCGTGGCCAACTCGGCCTTCGGTTCGCCGGCGATTTCACGCAATCCGGCCAGACTGGGAACACCCAGAATGGCCAAATAGTCGCGATTCAAGCCACACAGCAACAGGTCGCCCAGGGCCGGGGCCAGCGCTTCAAAAAAGCGCGCCCGCACCTGCCCGGCGTAAACCCAGGTGCCAGTGCCCAGTTTGAATTCTTCGTTCAGCCGGCCCGCAAAGCACAGGCCCTGGGTGGGATCTTTATCATCATGAAAACGTGCTGCATCGCCGGTGCGATAAAAACCTTCCTCATCAAAAGCCGCAGCGGTGGCTTTTGGATTATGCAAATAGCCCGGCATGATGTTGTCGCCACGCAAGCGTAATTCGTAGCGGTCGCCTTCCGGCACCAGTTTCACTTCCAGGCCAGGCATGGGCAGGCCTATGCCCACCTTGTCGGTATCGAAATAAATCGCCATGCAGCCAGACGCGGTTTCGGTAGCGCCATAGCCGGTGGTCATGAAAATTCGATGCCCGGTTTCGGCTACTGCCATTTTCTGCAGGCGGTCGTAGATGGGTTGGGGCAGGCCGGCGCCACCGTAGAGCACCATGCGCAGCTTGCTGAAAAAGCTTTTGCGCAGTTCAGCATCTTCTTCCAGTGCTTCGACCAGCCAGGCAAAACCGGCCGGCACATTGCAAAAATAAGGTACGGAAATTTCCCGCAGGTTGCGCAGGGTTTCATTGAACAGGCCCGGCGCTGGTTTGCCTTCGTCGATATACAGGGAGCCACCGAATACCGCGGCGGCTAACAAATTGAAAGCGCCCGAGACGTGGCTCCAGGGCAGCCAGTCCAGCATGACATCGTCCCAGCCCGACATGGAGGCCAGGGATTGAAAAGCCTGGAACAGGTTGGTAGAGAGCATGCGCTGGGTCTGGACTACGGCTTTCGGTAAGCCGGTTGAGCCGGAAGTGAGGACATAGACAGCGTGTTCGTCGGCATCCGCCTGTTGCAGGTTTTCCTGTACCTGCGAAGTAGCCGGATGCTGCAACAAAGTTTCGATGGCAACGCTGTTAACACCGCTGGCCGCCGGATCAGCTGTGATTACGGTTCGGTTCT
>JBBKVS010000248.1:0-2837 GCA_037968555.1 Lysobacterales bacterium
CCATTGGCCCCACTGGCTGGCAGATTGGTGATTCTACTATTGCCACGGATGCCTACACCGCAGAGCAAAGCATACAAGCCTGGTTTGTGGCTACCGATTTTTTCTGGGACGAATGGTTGCGTATTACCGGTGGTGTGCGACAGGAAACGTCGGACCAGTCAGTCACCACTTTCGACATTTTTGATCCCAACCGCAATCCGGTTGTTTCCACGCTGCAGACCGATGATCTGTTTCCATCGCTGACCACTACCCTGATCTTCGGCAATCACCAGATTCGAGCCGGCTTTGGTGAGACCATTAACCGGCCCGATTTCAAGGAATTGTCACCATCGCTGTTCAAGGACCCGATACTGGACCGGCAGGTGATCGGTAACCCGGATTTGCAGGCTGCCTTCATCAAGAACTACGACCTGCGCTGGGACTGGTATTTTCAGCAGAACAACTTTGTCTCACTGGGAGGTTTCTACAAGCAGTTCACCAATCCCATTGAAACTGTGATTCTGGCCGGCGCATCCCAAATTACGACTTTTGACAACGCCGAAGCTGCTGAAAACTTCGGCATTGAATTTGAACTCTATACCGACCTTGGCCTGATAGCACGCTGGTGGGGCAAGCGCGACTTCTGGGAACGGTTTTATCTCAACACCAACTATTCCTGGATAGCATCGGACATCACCTTGTCGGAGAAGAACTCGGCGGTGCAGACCTCGTCCTCGCGCCCTTTGCAGGGACAATCGCCTTACGTCTGGAATTTCCAGCTGGGCTACGATGACCTGGATCGCGGTATCAATGCAGCACTGCTGTACAACATCTTTGGCGAGCGCATTGTGGATGTGGGCACCAATGGCGCACCGGATATTTACGAGCAGCCCCGTCCGCAACTGGACTTCATTTATTCACAAAGAGTTAATGACAACTGGAAAATTCAGTTCAAGGCCAAGAACCTGCTGGATCCCGATGTGGAAATTACCCAGGGATCTGAAACTCGCATCCAGTTTGCTGTGGGACGCGAGTTCAGCCTGTCCTTCGAATTCAACTATTGAAAACCTGGGATGGTTCAGGGTCTTTCCACGCTGCCTGGAAATCAATCTTATTTGTTTTCGGTATCGTCTGCAGATTGGACCAATGAAACGATATCCAGCGCCGATTTGTCTTTCTGGATATGCCGTATGTCTTTACCATGTACCAGGTAAAAAATGTACTCGGCGATATTCTGACAACGATCACCCATGCGCTCAATGGAGCGTATCGCCCATAGCAGATTCAGCATAAATGGAATGGCCCTTGGGTCTTCAGCCATGTGGCTCATCAACTGACGGGTAATCGCCCAGTATTTGGCGTCCACCCGTTTATCCAGTTCAAACACGGCCATGGCCATATTGACGTCGGTGCGGGCAAAAGCGTCCAGCACCCGGCGCAACATGTCACGCACCAGCTGGCCCATATGTTCCAGTTCTTCGCGAACTTCCAGGTCGATGGTGCCATTGAGTTCTTCCGCTACCATGCGCGCTACGCGCTTGGCTTCATCACCAATGCGTTCCAGGTCGGTGATGGTTTTGATCACTGCCATTACCAGGCGCAGATCGGAAGCATTCGGGTGGCGTTCCGCTACAATGCGGGTGCATTCCTCATCAATGGACACTTCCAGGGCATTGATGCGATAGTCGTTCTCAACCACTTTACGTGCCTGCTCAACGTTGCCATCCACCATCGCCTGAACGGCCTCAGTGACTTGTTCTTCTACCAAGCCGCCCATACGCAAAACCTGGCTGCGAACCTCTTCCAGCTCCTGGTTGAATTTGTGTGCAATGGCCTGTGCTTCAGTACTCATAAAGCCTGTATTCCCTGATCATACTTAACTATCTTACCGCGTTGGCCTTGCCAGTGCTCGGCACGAATTTATGACTGAATTCCAGATAACAGCTAGCCATGAGCTGACTTTTACAGCGCGGCCATGATCAAATTTTGCGTGTAAGATGAGATCATCAACCAAACCAGCCATAAACTGCAGCCCAACACGACATGCCCTACCATAGTCCTGAATCACCATGAAAAAGTTCCGCATCAAAGCCTGCAAGCAGCAGGAGCTGGCGGCCGTTAAGCTGTGGCTGGCCAGTCGTGAGAATCGTGTGCTGCCCGCAACTGCGAAACGGCTAAAGCTGCTGCTTGAGGATGGTTGTCTGCTGCTGGCCAGAACTACCAGAGGCGATCAGAGCGGAATTTTCGGTGTGGTCGGTCTGGATCTGCCATCAGCCAGAATCAGCTTGTTGGTGGCAGATCAGAGGCCGGTAATCAGCGCTTTGATCGCAGCCGTGGAACGGCTTGCAGTGTGCTACGGCATGGTGCATTTGCAGCTGCGTACCAAACCCGGCAAATCACGCTCCCTGGTTAAACTGGGTTACTACGCCAGTACGCAGACTGAAGGCCGATGGCAGCGCAATTTATCCCGGCGGTTGACGGCCAACGCCCGCAAGGCCAGGCAACTGAACCAGGAGCTGGGAATTCCTGCCGATTATGGCTGTACGCATCGATTACGTTTGCAATCAGAGCCCAGTCAGCTGGCATCCATAGGTACGGATGTGTTCGGGCGCGAGCAATTCATGAGTCCGCAGGCAGCCAAGGCATTGCACGCCATGGTCGCAGCAGCTGCTGCAGACGAAATTGATCTGCAAGTGGTTTCAGCCTTCCGCTCTGTCGACTACCAGTGCAGCCTGCTGAAGAACAAGCTGAACAAGGGCCTGAGCATGGACGATATCTTGCAAGTCTCTGCTGCGCCTGGCTATAGCGAACACCACAGCGGCTGTGCAGTCGATCTCACCACACCCCAATACCAGGCA
>JBBKVS010000249.1:0-2563 GCA_037968555.1 Lysobacterales bacterium
GGATCGGTGGATGCGGTCATTGTGGTTGCTCCGTAAATTGAATCTGCTACCATGCTAATCATTAACGGTTCAATTATGCAAGTATGGTCTGAATTATTAGCGAATGTTTTGTTCTGAACGGTAAATTCTGGTCCCCTCATGAGTGCAGTAAACCCTTTGGATTTTGATGGATTAAGGCCTCCGGCCACCGGTTTGAACGCGGCGCATGCGGCCTGGCGGGAGAAATTACGTGGATTTGTGGAAGCAGAAATCAGTCCGCACCTGAATGACTGGAATCGTGCTGGGACCTTCCCCGATGACTTGTACCGGCAAGCCGCCCGGGCCGGCATTCTGGGTATGGGCTTCCCGGAAGCGTTGGGCGGCAGTATCGAGGATGCCGATCTCTACCACCGCATTATTTTTGCCGAGGAGTTGCACCGCCTGGGCTCGGGCGTGGTGTTTGCGGACCTGGCCACACACTGGATAGGCTTGCCGCCGGTAGTCAAACAAAACGATCCACACTTGAATGAAGAAGTGGTCCAGCCGGTACTGGCTGGCGAGAAGAAAATGGCTTTTGCAGTAACCGAACCCGGTGGCGGTTCGGATGTGGGTCGCATCACCACGCGAGCTGAAAAAACCAGCGATGGTTGGCGGGTCAGTGGCACAAAAACCCTGATCTCCGGCGCACTGCGGGCGGATTACATGCTCACCGCCGTGCGCACCGGTGACGAAGGTATGGGCGGCATTTCCCTGTTGTTGATTGATGCCAAAGCCGATGGCATCAGCCGCGAGCCGGTCAGAGGCTTGCAGTGGTACAACGCCAGCCTGGGAACCATCCATTTTGAGCAGACACCGGTGGGTTCTGGCTATCTGATTGGCCCGGAGAATCAGGGTTTTTTCGGGTTATTGCCCCAATTCAATATTGAACGTTTCAGTGGCGTGTCTGCCGCACTGACCCTGGCACGAACCAGCCTGGCCACGGCCATAGCATTCGCCCGGCAACGCGAAGTGTTCGGTAAACGATTGATCGATCAACAGGTCATCCGCCACAAACTGGTGGACCTGTTGCGCTCAGTGCGTGTGTCCTACAGCTATCTGGATGACTGCGTTGAGCGCTTCGAGCGTGGCGAAAATATTATTGCCGACTTGTGCATGCTGAAGGTGCAGGCCACCACCACGCTGGAGCATTGTGCCCGCGAAGCCCTGCATGTGCTGGGTGGTACGGCTTATCAGGGCGCGGCAACCCTGGAGCGGATTTATCGCGAGTCAAGGATATTTGCCGTAGGCGGAGGAACCGAAGAAGTACTGCGGGATATGACGGCCAAACAACTGAAATTCTGAATTTCAAACTAGGAGCAAGAAAATGAGCAGCAAACTGGAAACCATCAAAGCAGTGATGCAGGCCAACATGGCGCAGGATGATGAGAAATTTCTCAGCTTTCTGACTGAAGATATTGTTTATCACTACCACGTAGGCTCGCGGCCCTTGATCGGCAAAGAGTGGGTGCAGAAATTCCTCATCAAGTACCGCAGCATCACCGCGGATGTGAAGTGGCGCCTGGATCGCTGGGCTGAGACCGGCGATGATGTGCTGGTTGAAGGCTATGAAGAATACCTTGATACCCGCAGCAACGAAGTGATTGCCCATCCTTACATGGGCGTATTCGAATTCCGTGATGGCAAAATTTGCGCCTGGCGCGACTACTTCGAAATGAACCAGAAAAAGGAGGCCTGATTTTCTGCAGCTCTGAAGGGATACAGCACCGAGTTCGGCTGGCCTTATTAAGGAATGTATGAAACAGGGATGTTTCATCCAAGCCCCCAGGGATGGGTTCACGGCGGTTCCTGAATAAGGTCAGCCGGGCTCGGTGCGGCAACGAAGTGAAATGCACATATGAAACGGAGTGTTTCATCCAAGCCCCCAGGGATGGGTTCACAGCGGTTCCTGAAAAAGGCCAGGCATGCCCAGTGCGGCAACGAAGCAAAGAGCACATCCCAACGCCGAAAGTTTCAGGCGGGAACACAGATATAAGTCCTGGAGTCTGCCAAGGCAGCAGCCCGGTGATGATGAATGGCCGCAAAGGCAGGGTTGGCAAACAGGCCGAGTAAGGCGGCCTTTGAAGGGTAACGCACCACCATCATTTCATCCCAGGTATCCGCACCCTCGCGGGTGATTTCGTAATGGACCTTGCCGCGCCAGACGCGCACACAACCACCCGCAGCCTCCAGCACCGGCCCCAGGGACTGAGCGTAGATGGCAAAAGCCTCACGTCCACTGCGTACAGGCTCATCGGAGCCTTCAGGGTAGTGAGCGGTTTCGTGAAAGCGGAAATGATTGACCATATCGATGGGGCCAGCGTGAGCCAGCTGCTGCAGTGCATCGACAGGACTGAGTAGTTTGTTTGCTGCGCTCATAAGCGAATCTCCGACAGAATCACAGGGGTGAAGCCCCCAAATATTCATCCAAAACAGGCCGGAGTTTAACTCAGTCTTATTGAGCAAGCTTGTATATCCGGCCCGCTTCGAGTTTAATCTGCCTTTCCAACTCAAAGTCGACGCAGGAATTCGAACATGCAACAGAGTA
>JBBKVS010000250.1:0-3551 GCA_037968555.1 Lysobacterales bacterium
GGCCAGGGCGTCCTCAGCAATCAGTGGATTCAGTTCTCCATTGGCTTCGGTAATCCGGGTAGGTTGAAAATAATGTTCATAGCTAGCGGCCACCGGTAGCCGGGGTGTATAAACCGGATCCAGGCACTCGGTGGTGCTCAGGTTGCTGCGCGGCTGTTTCTTCTTCAGCAGAGCCCCGGGGCTGGAAAAACTACCCGGGGCGAGTATGGCCAATCCGGTCAGCGCAGCGATCGTCAACTGGGTGCTGTCCAGTGCGTGACGATAGCGCCACAGGAAACGCGCATGGTGCTGCAGGAAGCGTCGCCGGTAACCGCGAAAGTTACGGCCATTGCGCACGAAGTGCAGCACTTCTTCGGTTGGGTCCAGCGATTTCAGGCTGAGAGTAGAGCCTTCCAGATCACGCATTTTGGTGTTGGGTAATATCAGGCCGCGTTCGTAACGATCATGGAAATAAGGTGTTCCTGGAAACGGAATAGCCATAAAAATGAAATTGGGCGCCGGAATTTCAGGGTGATCAAGAATCAGGTTCAGCTCGCGATGCATCTGCGCTACTGTGCGTTCGGTGGGATCAAATACCAATCCGTACTGGAACAATATTCCGGCATCCAGGCAGCGCTGAATCAACTCGATCTGATTCAGGCGGCTGTTCTGTTTTTTATTGACCGATTTCAGCCACATGCCATCGTCGAATGATTCGACCCCCACAAACAGGGAGGCACAGCCGGTTTCCTTGGCCAATCGTATGTTTTCCTCATCCCAGAAAAATGTATCGGTAACAAAACCTGCCCAACATTTGAATTGTCCGGCTTCACGCCGCTTTTGCACTCGCTCAACACGGTTGCGGAAACTGGTTTTACCATCACCGTACAACTGGTTGTCCTGAAAAAAGAACATGGGTCGTTTGCCCATGGCCTCCATCTGGCTTTCCAGGTAGTCGAGACTCTGGCGCTGGTACTTTCGCCCCACGCTGGTCAGCGAACAGAAGCTGCAACGGAAATTGCAGTTACGGCTGGATTCAGCAAAGCCCAACATTTTTATCCAATAGGCCAGGTCATAACGTGGCTGGAACTCGTCGGCCAGGTAAGCAGGCCCCAGGGCATCACGCACTACCTCGCGAAATTGCTCCACATCGCCGGTGCAGCTGTAATCAAAAAATGGCTCGGCATAGTTGGGCAGGGCACGCACCCCATGTCCACCGGCCACCACGATGACCTTGGGGTTGGCTGTGCGAACATAAGCAGTGATGTGCAGCAGGCGGTCGAAAGCGGCGGTCAGACCCGTCATCACCACCATATCGGGCCAGGCCAGTAATTCGGGCGCAAAAACTTCCACGAATCCACTGTTGACCTCGTTATAGAGCTTGATTTCACAATGCTGTGGTTCCAGGTAACCCGCCAGCAAGACCGGAGCGAGTGCATCAGGCACTTCATTGCGGCGCTTGATGGCCTCCCGCATTTCCGGAAAGTAACAGTTGATGATGAGAATTTTCTTTCTAATTATGCTCATCGGCTTTTAAGTTGCTTCCTGAGGTTTTTCAACAATTGCGCCGCCTGACGGAAATCGCTGGAATCGTCTTTCTCGGCAAAGCGCTGCAACAGTCCATCCAGCAGCTGTTCTGCTTCGCTTGCCTGGTTCTGTGCAGCCAGGGCGGCTGCCAGATCAATGGCAGTGCGCAGTTCCAGGCCTTTGGATTCGCTACGCCGGGCGCGTTCCAATGCGTTGCGGAAATGGGCAATGCTCTGTTCTGCTGCTTCGCCACGCAGCTGGCTGAGCTGACCCTGCAACCTGAAATACTCTGGCGCAAAAAACTTCTCCCCGGTCTTTTCCATGCTTGATCGGATCTGTTCCAGCGATGCGGCTGCTTCCTCGCATTGCTTCAGTGACAGCATATCCTGTACCGCCACGAACTGCAGGAAGCTGTGACCCATGCGCGAGCCATTGGCACGGGCCTCAGCGATGCATTGATTCAACTTCTCCACCACCTGCAGGTCACGCGGAACCAGGTCGGTCCGCGTCTGCCGACCTTCAGCCCAACTCAGCATGAATCGCGCCAGTGGCTGAAAAAAGCGAAAGCCTTTTTCGTCTGCCAGTTCAATCGCCGCTTTGGCATAGGTCAAAGAAGCCGTAATGTCACGACGCAGCACGTTGAACCAGGCCGCGCTGAAGTTTGCAAATGCCATGCCGTAAGGATGATCGCCTTCGCGGGCGATCTGGACTGCCTGGTCCATATAACGACTGGCCTGGACCGGCTTGCCCAGATGCCAGTTGAGGTGTGCCAGCACGATACGTACATGGGCCCGTGTGTCATCGCCGCTGGCGGATTGTGCGGCATAATCATAATCAGCGATTTCATCGGCCATGGCCGCTTCAAGGTGTGTGCGCGCAGCCTGATAGTCAGCGCGATAGTACAGCGTGTAGCCCAGGCAATAGCGCGCCTGCAGCAAATGGGCCGGTTCTTTTCCGGTCTCGGCAATCCGTATCAGTGTATGGCTGAGTTCCAGCGCTTCTTCAAAGTCGCCACTGATGAGATAAAACATCCACAGGCCGACAACGACCCGGAACAATTGCGGCGAGTCGCCCAATTTCTCGCACAGTTCCTGAGCACGGGTGAACACTTGTCGCACCTCGGGCGCAGCATAGCCGCGTGCGGCCAACAAGGCCGTTCCCAGCAGGCTTTGCAAAGCAATCTCACTGGCCAGCCGTGAACTGGAGTCTGGCAGGAGTTTCAACATGTCTATGCCGCATTCGGCCTGTTTGATGGCTTCGAGATTGGCATACGCCGCCAGCGATTGCTGGGCTGCCTGGGTCCAAAAAGCAACCGCTTTGACTGGCTCTCCTGCTTCGCTGAAATGCCAGGCCAGCAGTGCCGGCCGGGTCTGTGCGACCTCAGGATATAACTGCTCGATGATGCCTGCAGTGCGCAGGTGCAACTCTTTGCGCTTGGATTTGAGCAAAGAGTTATAAGCAGTTTCCTGGATCAGGATGTGTTTGAAGGTATAGCTGGGATTGGCCGAACTGCCGCGCCTGAACAGCAGCTCCGATTGCACAATGGTGTTGAGTTCCTGTTTTAACGCGGCTTCATTTTCAGTTCCGCTGACTGCACGCAGTTGTTCATAATCAAACTCGCGGCCCAGAACCGAACACAATTGCAGCAGTGCCTTAGCCGGACCCAAATGATCAACGCGTGCAGCCAGAGACTCTTTCAATGTGGCCGGAATTTTCATCCAGCTCAGATCAACGTTGCTGGCTCCGGCGGGAATCTGCCGCCAATCGTCCGATTCCAGTACGGCACGCGTCAGTTCATGAACGTACAAAGGGTTACCACCGGTTTCGCGGATGATGTGCTCAATCAGTGCTGCGGGTAGCTTGGCATCACCCGCGGTTTGTCGTAGCAGATCAGTAGCGGCACGACTGGCCAGAGGTGACAGCTCCATCACCAGCATCCAGGACCGACGGGTCCATTCGGCTTTGAATCCGGGCCTGGCCGTCAACAGCAGAAATACACCCCTCGAAGGACCTTCCTCGACCAGCATCTGCACCCATTCCAGCGT
>JBBKVS010000251.1:0-5583 GCA_037968555.1 Lysobacterales bacterium
CGCCTGGGCTACTGCCCCATTGAAAATTCTGGACGTCACCATTGCTGCCACCGGTGGCGAAACGGATGTCACCAGCGTGCTCGACTACCTGGCCGGGCATTACGGCACGGCACGTTATATTGCCTGGAAGCTCTGTGTTCGCCTGGTTGCTGATGATCCATCTGAATCTCTGGTGGCCAGTACCGCAGATGAGATTTACACCCGGCGCAATGATGTCGACCAGTTGAAGTGGGTCTATCGACACATTCTGCTTTCAAGCGAGTTTCAATCGACCTGGGGCGAGAAAATCAAACGCCCCATAGAAACCGTGGTTCGTGCCATGCGTGCTGCCAACGTCGATCTCAGTATTCGCATCGACCACAGCACCAGCAATTCGATCTGGAATCGCCTGACCGATACCGGGCATTATCCCTTTGGTTACGATGCACCAACCGGATATCCGGATGCGCGGTCCCAGTGGCAAGGCAGCGGCGCACTGATCATGTCCTGGCGTGATGTGACCTATTTGTTGCGTCAACCCAGCATCGTCAATCTGGCAGTCCAGACCAATACGGGCATACCCGATACCGCCAACAGAACCCCCAATAATGTGGTGGATTTCTGGATGGACCGGGCTTTGGGATATGCACTGGACAACGACCAAGCAGTCCGGATAGTCAACTTCATTATTGAAAGCATAGGCGGAGCGCCTGATACCGCCATAGCCAACAATACGGACACAGCGGACTTCAGCAAATACCAGAAAATAATTCGCGCGGTGCTCGGTCTGATACTGATGTCACCCGATGCCATGCGTCGCTGAGGGAACAGCATGACTACATCGAACAGAAGAAAATTCATTGGCCTGAGTGGTGCCGCAGCCCTGGGGGCCGCAAGCGTACCCAGGCTTTCCTTCTCAGCCGATGTCTATGGCGACAACATCCTGGTGTTTATTTTCCAGCGCGGAGGCATAGACGGCCTGAGTTTCATGGCGCCTATGGATGGCCATATTGATCGCGCGCGTTACCAAACGCTGCGTGCAAACGGGACCATGATTCCATCGGCCCAATTGCAAGCTACAGCTAATGGCTGGGGTTTACACCCGGCGGCGGCTCCGCTGATAGACCTCTGGTCTGATCAGAAGCTGGCTATCGTGCAAGCTACCGGTTTGGCCACGGCCAATCGCAGTCATTTTGAAGCGGAGAGATACATTGAGCTGGGTACGCCCGGTAACCGCTTCACAACCACAGGCTGGCTGACACGCCATTTACAAACAGCAAACAATCTGCCGCCCAGCTTGATACTACCCGCAGTGGTTACCGAGTCCACCATCCGTCTGTCGCTATTGAACGAACCTTCTGCGGTTACCCTGCGCTATCCGACCAATTTTGATCTGGATACCGGCAGCAACGACTATGAAGAATTGCAGGAAGACGCCTTGCTGGATATTTATTCGTTGGGCAGCAGTGAACTGGACGTGGCGGGAGCGCAAGCTCTGACGGCCCAGTCCATCGTGGAGGCCATAAATTGGAATGGCTACCTGCCTGCCAATAGTGCGGCCTACCCTACCCGCTTTGATGACCCTGCCCGGCTCACCAGTTTTGGTGAAGAGTTGAAGATCATGGCCACCCTGATCAAGGAAGACGTGGGCCTGCGGGTTGCTGAAACCGACATTGGCGGCTGGGATACTCATAGCGCTCAGGGCAATAACATCGTCAGCGGGGACTTCCATAAAAATGTAAAAGACCTTTCTGAAGGCTTGTTGGCCTTTATGACAGATCTGGATGTACCGTCCCCAGTGCCCGGTAAAACCTGGGCAGAGCGAACCACCGTTCTGGTATTCAGCGAATTTGGCCGAAGGGTATTTGATAATGCCGATGGCGGTACGGATCATGGCTCCGGCAACAATATGCTGGCCATAGGTGGCGGCGTTAATGGTGGCCAGCTGTACGGAAACTTCCTGGGCCTGGCACCGGAGTTCCTGTTCCAGAATGCCGATGTGAAAACCACCACGGATTTCCGCACCGTCTTCAGTGAGTGCCTGCTAAAACGCTTTCACAACGACCAGTTATGGCAGATATTCCCGGGCTATGCAGCTGCAGCCTATCAGCCCCTGGGGGTATTCAGTGGCTCATTGGTGCAACCCGATTTCAATGATCCGGAGATCATATTCCGCAGTGGCCTGGAATAGTCTTCGAACGGATTGAATATAGACATTTGGATAGTACCGGGCGTACGCCCGGTTTTTTTTGCCTGCAACAATGACCGACGACCAATCAACTCCATAGCACTGTAATTCCCTACTGCCAGCGTCCATGGCCAGATACTAATTGATCCTGTTGCAAAGGATGACGTCTGTACTGACCAAGGCCAGGAAGCAGAAGTCCCGAGCCCTTCATTACTGTCAGACCCAACCTTTTAAAAAAAAACCGGCGCCCTGAGGCGCCGGCTTTCTAAACAACTTAATGAATTACGATCAGGCTATACGGCGTACTGCCACAAAGCCCATTCCCAGCATCAACAGGGCCAACAGGGCCATGCCGTACTGGCTGAGGGTTGGAATTCCCTCGAAGAACACCGTATTGGTGATGGTGCAGGAGTCACCAGAACCCGCGCTGACCTTAAGCTTGAACGGATCCTGTTCACTACCGATACAACCATTGTCCACTTCTACGGCTTGATCGATGAGGATCTCAAATGCCAGGCACTCGCCGCCAGGCCAGGTATGAGGTGTAACCTTTTCGGTAAATACCGTATTGCCTTCACCTGAAAGGAATTTGCACCAGGCGTCATTGGAGACGAGTTGAGCGAAGTCCAGACCTGCCGCACTGAAACCGCAGATACCCCCAATTCCAGCAGGAGCTTCAAGCGTCTCCTCGCCAGGGAATATTGGACCACCGCCGCTGATGTACGCATCGTCACAGATCATGACCAGTTCGAAATAGTCACTTACGGTGGTGCTGTCTGCACTACCCGGATATAACCATTCTTTGGTTATAACCACGTCTACTTCGTCAGGGCTGTTGGTGACTACACAGAGGTTCTCATCTCCACCAGCAACTTCAGTGTAGTAGCAACCGTCTTCATCATCACCCGAATCCGTGTTGGCGCTATCACCGCTGGCTTCGAAATCCGCACTGTAACCAGCCACTGATCTTTCAGTAACGTTACAGTCCAGCTCACCTGCATCAAAGTCGGTAACCACGAAGGTCACACCAATACCATCTTCGGTAATGATCTTTGACTGATCCAGGATCAAGCCGGTGTTGCAATCAAGGTCAACTGTGACTGCGCCCGGATTTCCATCGGTGAATTCTTTCAGTACCGTGAAGTGAGCATCACCGCCGAGATTGACTGTCAGAACCCAAGTGACAATCGTGTCGTCATCGTTGCTGTCACTGTACTCGCAGACCAGAGTATCGGACCAGCTGTCCGCACCGGTGGGGTCAGTGAAGTCGACCACAACCGGCACTGTTGTGCCAGAGTTGACATCCGTTGGGAATGTTGGTGAAGAGATGGTAAAGCCCTGTCCACCTGCATCCAGGAAGCAGTCATGCAGGATACCGTCCTCGCCTTCATCGTTAACTTCAGTGAAGTTGAACAGGAAGCTGGTGCTGCCACCCGGGGGTACAGATTTTGTTTGCGGAGTGCCAGGCGCAGGACTGATTTCCACCTCTGCTTCCGGATCGCGCACATCACAACTTACGTCGTAAACCACTTCAGTCTGGTTGTCGCCAACAGGAGCTTCGACACCGCCATTTTGATACAAGCAGGTATAGGTGCTGGTGAATGCTCCAGCCAGACCGGCGTCACACGTAAAGTCAACTGAGGTTTGCGCCTGCGGAGAAATTGAAGTTCCACCTGAGTAATCCGGCAGCACCATGATTTCACCACTTCCTGCCAAACTGCAAGAGATGTCCAGAACCTGATCACCGGGATCTGCATTATTGAAGAATGTCAATTGAGTTGTTGGGTCAGTATCGCCCGCAACCACATCGTCACCTGGTGTCATATCAATTGGTCCTGGAGCCGGGTTGGAAGCGAATACTGCTGAACCTGCTTCAGGAACAACACAGGAAACCGCGTAGTTCACCGGTGTCGCCGGAGAAGAGCCATTGTGCGAGCAGGACAATGTACCGCTGTAATTGCCCTGTACGCTGGCGTCGCATGAAACGGTCTTCATGGAGCCTGCAGCACCCTGCAGGATACTAAAACCACCTGCTGAAGTCAGGGTAATCTGCGGATCACCGCCACCCATCATCGCGCAGGTGCCGGTCAGCGTAGTGGTGGCTGCGCCCGAATTGGTAATCGTCAGTGTCTGGCTCGGATCCGGCTCACCGGCTTCGGTAACAGCCAGGTTGATTGGACTGTTCGCGGTCGGGTTGCTGGAAGTATAGGCCGGTTGTGGACCTGCAGTGATGCTGCAGGACAGTGCATAATTCTGCGGACTTGGGAGACCAGAACCATCACCATTGTGAGTACACTGCATCGAGCCAGAATGAGGCCCAATCTGTCCGGCTGAGTCACATGTGACAACCACGGTATCGGTGGTTCCTTGCAACACGGAGAAACTAGTGTCACCTGACAAGCTGAACACAGTATCTGGGTCTGAGGTTTCAGTGCAGGAACCGGTTAGCGTCGAAGTAGCGGCGCCGGAGTTTGAAATTACAACATTGGCAGTGGTATCGGTCGCATTTTGAATAACATCAGGAACGGCTACGCCCGCTGCCGGAGTTGGGTTGGAAGCATAACCGGGTTGTGGACCGGAGTTTACGGATAACACCCCATTGGTTGTTCCTGACGGAGGAACCTCTGCCGGAACGCTGTTCACGAACAATTGATTGGTCACTACCAAAGGATAATCGTTGATGGCTGCAGTGGATGTATCGAACGTAATATTCGCGACCAGAGCATCAGGGAGTGGTGAACCCTGGTCTGCCACAAACCGAATGACGCCGGGATCATTATTGGAACAGAACCAAGGCGCGTTGCACGAAGCAACAACGTTGACTGGCGTCAATTCGTCGGAATTGTAGGTAATCCGGAACTGTCCCGAATTGACCGTACCTTCACCATCCCAGTTAACCGCTATTACCGCTGTGGGGCTTCCCACTACAACGGAATTGCTACCAACATTGACTGCCGGCGCTGCAACTGCACCGGATGCCCACGTTAAGGTAACCGCTAACAAGCCTAAAAAATTATATTTGATATTCATTTAAATTTAGCACTCCAAAGTATTATTTGAGCTGGTCTAAAAGAGCTGAAGTATATGACCAATCACTTTTTTCTTACTTACACACAGAATTAATTGCCCAGAATGATGTTTCGAATGCACCCAAAATCGAAAACGTTTATGGCTCCGTCCCGGTTGCAATCAGGCTGCCCCGTGGCAAGGCTGTTTCCCAGAATTTCGTTTCGGACAAAACCAAAATCAAACACGTTAATGCTCAGATCTTTATTGGCATCACCATTAAGTAAGGGACCCACCGGAGTGGTGCTATGGGATTCGTAAGCATCAAATTGGGCTGCGCCGGCATAGCCGGTCGCGCCATTTGGCAGACCCAGGCGAACCGATTCAACCGCTCCAGTTGCAGACACATA
>JBBKVS010000252.1:0-7052 GCA_037968555.1 Lysobacterales bacterium
TGGGGGCGAATTATCAATATGGCTTCGGCGCATGCGCTAGTGGCTTCACCCTTCAAGTCGGCCTACGTCGCCGCCAAGCATGGGCTGGCGGGCCTGACCAAAACTGTGGCCCTGGAAGTTGCTGAGAAAGGCATCACCGTTAATGCCATTGCGCCTGGTTATGTGGAAACGCCGCTGGTGTTGGGCCAGATTGCTGATACCGCCAAGGCGCGGGGTATCAGTGAGGAAGAAGTGGTGCGGGACGTCATGCTGGCCGCTCAACCCAACAAGAAAATGATCACCATAGAACAGGTGGCAGATCTGGCCGTCTACCTCTGCAGCGACAGTGCGGCCGGAATTACCGGTAGTATCCTGCCCATAGATGGTGGCTGGGTCGCCCGCTAGTACCCGCACAAAGTTTCAGCAATCGAATTTCTACAGGAATCCAGATGAGTTACAGCGAACACCACTACCGTAGCCAGGACGGTTTGTCACTTTATTACCGCGAATACGGCAGTGGCGATCAAGTCGTCTTATGCCTGCATGGCCTGACCCGCAACAGCAAGGATTTTCATGATCTGGCCGAACATCTGGCGTCGGACTACCGCGTCATCAGCGTGGATATCCGCGGTAGAGGCCAGTCGGATCGGGACCCACGCTATGTACGCTACAACCCGGGCCAGTACGTCAAAGATACCTGGCAATTGCTGGACCAGTTGCAGTTGCAAAAGGTCACTGTCATCGGTACTTCATTGGGCGGCCTGATGGCCATGATCATGTCGGACCAGCAAGCGCAGCGCTTACGGGCTGTGGTACTCAACGATATCGGACCGGAGATACCCTTGCCTGCCATACAGCGCATCATGAGTTATGCCGGACGCAATCCACCGGCGGAGAACTGGGAAGAAGCCGCATTGCAGGTCAAAAGGGCGTATGAAATAGCCATGCCGGATATGCCTATTGAGTTCTGGCGTGAATTCGTAAAACTGTCCTATCGCGAGAATGCCGCTGGCTGGCCAGAGCCCGATATGGACCCGGCTATTGGACTGGCATTACGCAGCCCGCCGGCCATTTTTCAATGGCTGCAGTGGATGAACAAGCATGGTTGGATCAACCGCGTGGCGGGAGTCGCTCTCGACCCCTGGGATTCATTTCATGCCGTCAAAATGCCTTGTTTACTGGTGCATGGTGCGATTTCGGATGTGTTGACGGATGAAATTGTGGACAAGATGCTGGTGGTTCACCCGGCCATGCAAGTAGCACGGGTCGCCAATCGCGGGCATGCGCCTTTGTTGGACGAACCGGAAGCATTGCCAGCCATAGACCGCTTTCTGACCGAAGTTCACGCCTGAGCACGATCTGTTCTATTCAGGATTTTCGTGGTGCTATAGAGTGATCAGCCGATCAACCAATTCTGGCAGGCATTCACTGGCGGTGGCCTGCAAGTAAAGCCCACGATCATAGGCCTGAACTGCAGCAGAAAATGAAGAGCATTCCGGGTTCACTTCAATAACCGCCAAATGGGCAGCCAGTGCCCGGCGTAGCATCATGGTCGGCAGGGTAGTGGCGCCTGAAGTACCAACGATCAATAACAGGTCTGCATTGTCCAGGCGCTGTAATACGGTATCCGATTTGTACAGGCCTTCCTCGTAACATTCATCAAACCACAGCACATGCGGACGCGTCAAAGAGCCGCAATGAGGGCATTGCAGGCGGGCCCAGCCAAGGTCACCGAGGTCTTCACCCCGATCCAGTATCTGGTCATCCGTCAGCGCGAAACGTTCTGCGCTACAGGGCAAGGTGCAGCGCATGCTGTGCAGGCTGCCATGAATTTCAAACAGATTTTCATCAGAAATGCCGCTGCGTGCGTGCAGCCCATCAACGTTCTGGGTGACCAGCGTAAAGCGCTTGCCTGTCAGTGCGTATTGCAATGGAATTAAGGCCAGATGACCCGGATTTGGCTGGGCCTGCAAGCAGCAGCCGCGACGATAGTGATACCAGCTCCAGATGGCGCGTGGGTCGTTCTGAAATGCGCGTAATGTGGCCAGTTCCTGTGGGCGATAATCCCTGGAGCCGACAGTCCAGAGCCCGTCTTTGCCGCGATAGGTGGGAATACCGCTTTCGGCCGATATCCCCGCACCGGTTAAAATAACACAGCGGAAATCAGCGCGCAGATTCAGCCCTTCCAGCTGATGGGCCACAGCCGCTGGAGGTCTCGCTGCTTTCAGGCGCCCATCACAGCTTTGATTTCAAGGAATTCTGCTATACCGTGCGGACCCCACTCGCGGCCATTGCCGGATTGTTTATAGCCACCAAAGGGTGCCATGGCATCCAGCCCGGTACCATTGATATGCACCATGCCGGCGCGCAGGCGTTGGCCAACGGCCAGTGCGGATTCCGGACTGCCGCCAAACACATAAGCCGACAGACCATAGACGGTATCGTTGGCGATTTCCACGGCTTCATCTACCGTGTCATAAGGGATCAGGCAGATCACCGGGCCAAAAATCTCTTCGCGGGCTATGGTCATCTGGTTATTCACATCAGCAAAAACTGTGGGTTTGACGAAAGCACCCTTTTCCAGTCCAGCCGGTTTACCTGGGCCGCCGGTGACCACACGTGCGCCCTCGGCTATGCCCTTTTCTATCAGCGACTGTACTTTCTGGAACTGCGCGTCGCTGACCAGCGGGCCCATGTGGGTGTTGCTGTCAGCAGGGTCGCCCACCTTGACCGATTCTGCAGTGGCGCGAGCGATTTCTACTGCTGCATCGTAATGCTTACGAGCCACCAACATGCGGGTAGGTGCATTACAGGACTGGCCGGTATTCATCATGACATCGCGCACTCCTTTCTTGACGGCCTTCTCCAAAGGCGCATCCTCCAGGATGATGTTGGGTGATTTGCCACCCAGTTCCAGCGCCACTCGCTTGACTGTGTCAGCTGCTGCTTTGCTGACCAGGATGCCGGCACGGGTAGAGCCAGTGAAGGACATCATGTCCACACCCGGATGGGCTGACAAAGGCGCACCAACGCCCGGGCCGTCGCCATGTACCAGATTGAAAACACCGGCTGGAACGCCGGCCGCATGCATTACTTCAGCCAAAATGGTGGCATCCACCGGGGCGATTTCACTGGGCTTTAACACCATGGTGCAGCCCGCTGCCAGGGCCGGCGCCACTTTGACGGCAATCTGGTTCATGGGCCAGTTCCAGGGCGTGATCAGGCCACATACCCCGATGGGCTCTTTGACAATGCGGGCACTGCCCGCCTGTTCAGTGAACTTGAAAGTTTTCAGTGCTTCCAATGCGGCAGAAAAGTGCTGCGGTCCGCTGCCCGCCTGGGCGCTGCGCGCCAGGCTTACTGGTGCACCCATTTCGGCACTGATGGCATCACCGATTTCATCATGGCGCTTGGCGAATTCATCCAGTATGGCCTGCAGCAAATCCATGCGCTGTTGCACGGTCCACTGCGAAAAGCTGGTAAAGGCAGCACGCGCTGCCTGAACGGCCTGGTCTACATCCTCGGCATTGCCGTAGCAGATCTTGCCTATGCTTTGGCCGTTGGCCGGATTGATGATGTCGCGGATATCAGTGGAACTGGATTTGAGCCACTGGCCATTGATGAAATTTCGGGTGCAATCGTACATGGGGTTCTTCCTGCTGTTTGAGTGTGATGGTTCTACCGAAGCTCTGAATTATTCAGAGCTTCTTTGGCACATGGACGTGCCAACATTTTCGATGATTGTAAATCATCAAAAATGAAGCTAAACAAAAATCACACTTTTTGTTTGGCGTGCTCTGAGAATTCATGGATGAATTATTCAGAGCCTTCATCATTACCAGATGGGGACGATGGTCCTGCGGTTCCAGTGTCGCCAGCCCAAAGCGGGTGACTGAGGGGCAATAAGGCCAGTATCAGCGCCTGAGAATAAACACTTTCACGTGTCATCAGTCCATCCGTCAGCAGGCCAAAAGCTCCGCCTGCTTGTTTACTGTGCAGCGTGGAGAAAACCTGGTCATTGGCATCGCCCAGCTCCAGCCCTTGCAGCAACAAATCTTTGACCGCCGGAGGTAAGGGCAGGGTGGTGGTACGGGCCTGGCCCAGCTGGCCCGAGGCATCAGCAACCACCATCCAGGCAGAGGCTATCGGTTCGCCCTCTATCCACTCCAGCCCGCCTTCCAGGCCCACCCAGAAATCGGCATCAGGTTGCAGGCGACGGGCATTGTTCACCCGGTTGGTAGCGCCCTGGCGGCTTTCTTCGTCGGAGTTGGGTTGTTCGCTCACCCCTGAAGAGACCTCCAGGGATTCGAATTGCATATCGGTACCGGGAAATACCGCCGCAAAAGCAGCTTTGCTTGCTGCCAGCTTTACCGGGTTATGGGAACTGATCACTATGCGCATGATGGCAGACACTAGCATGCATGCATTTTAAAATCATGACATGATAAAAGAGTCAATTTGCAGCAACTGGCCGGAGGCAGAATTCCGTGCCATGCTGGACAATGCCGTCTAAAATCGCACACACATGAAAAACCATCTGAACCGACCGGAGAAAATATGCTCGGATTGATGCAGGATTGGCCGTTACTGGTCAGTAAAATGTTGGACCATGGCGCAATGAACCATGGTGAACGCGAAATGGTTACCCGTTCTGTGGAGGGGCCAATCCGCCGCTGCACATTGACAGAATTGCGCCTGCGCTCCTTGCGGGTTGCCCAGGCGCTGGAACGCGATGGCGTCAAACTGAGTGATCGAATTGCCACCATGGCCTGGAATACCGACCGGCACGTGGAAACCTGGTTTGGTGTTATGGGCATAGGGGCAATTTGCCACACGCTGAATCCGCGGCTTTTTGCCGAGCAGTTGATCTACATCGTCAACCATGCTGAAGATCGCATGATTTTCGTGGATCTCACTTTTGTACCGATTTTGCAGGCTGTGGCTGACAAGTTACCGACGGTAGAAAAATACGTCATCATGACTGATGCAGCGCATATGCCGGAAACCACCCTGTGCAATGCGGTTGCTTATGAGGAGTGGCTCAAGCCAGCTGATGGTGATTTCGCCTGGAAATCCTTTGACGAAAATACCGCCGCTGCCCTGTGTTACACCTCGGGTACCACCGGCAATCCCAAAGGTGTGTTGTATTCCCATCGATCCAATGTATTGCATGCCCTGATGGTCAACCAGCCGGACGTGTTGGGCTTGAGTTCCGAGGATTCCATATTACCGGTAGTTCCCATGTTTCACGCCAATGCCTGGGCCATTACCTACGCATCACCTGCCGCCGGTGTGAAAATGGTGCTGCCGGGTGCGGGTATGGATGGTGCCAGTATTTACGAGTTATTGGATAGCGAAAAAGTAACCGCCTCTGCCGCCGTTCCAACTGTCTGGATGGGCTTGCTGCAGTACCTGAAAGAGCATGATCTCAAGCTGCCTTATCTGGATAAAGTATTGATCGGTGGGGCGGCCTGTCCACCCTCCATGATTCGCGCTTTCGAGCTGGACTACGGTGTGGAAGTCATGCACGGCTGGGGCATGACAGAGATGTCTCCGATTGGTACGGTGGGCAAACTCAAGCACTCCTCGAAAGACCTGACTCGTGAAGAACAATTCAAACTGAAAGAAAAGCAGGGCCGTTCGCCGTTCATGGTTGAAATGAAAATAGTCAGTAGTGAGGGCGTAGAACAGCCTCGTGACGGTAAGGCTTTTGGGCATTTACTGGTGCGCGGTCCGAGTATTTCCAAAGCCTATTTCAGGATGGAAGAGAGTGCCGTCGATGAAGACGGCTGGTTTGATACCGGCGATATCGCCACCATCGACCCCATGGGCTATATGCACATCACCGACCGCGACAAGGATGTGATCAAGTCCGGTGGTGAATGGATATCATCCATCGATGTGGAAAATGTCGCAGTCGGCTGTCCCGGGGTAGCAGAAGCAGCGGTGATTGGTTTGCCACACCCCAAATGGAGCGAGCGTCCCTTGTTGATTATTGTTCGTGCCCAGCAGGGAGATGTCACGAAAGAACAAATTCTCGAGTTCATGGATGGCAAAATTGCCAAGTGGTGGATACCGGAAGATGTGGCCTTTGTAGACGAAATTCCACACACCGCCACCGGTAAAATCAGCAAGCTCGAACTGCGCAAACGATTTGCTGATTTCCAATTAAGTTAGCTCTGAATAATTCAGAGTTTCTTTGACCTGATGAACAATTTATTGAGGTTTTATGCAAGTTATTCCTGATTTGGAGCAGGCCCTGGATTCCATCATTGCCGAGCATGCGGGCCAGATCGGTGCCCTGATGCCCATCTTGCACAGCCTGCAAGAGCGGTTCGGATTCGTGCCCGAAGCAGCCGTTCCGCTGTTGGCAATCAAATTGAATCTGTCACGTGCGGAAGTGCACGGGGTGATTCATTTCTATCACGACTTTCGTTCCGGTCCGACCGGCAAACATGTGATCCAGGTCTGTCGCGCAGAAGCCTGCCAGGCCATGGGTTCTGTGGCCCTGGAGGAGCATATCAAGCACACGCTGGGTATCGATTATGGCCAGACTTCAGAGGATGGCCAGTTCACTTTACAACCAGTTTATTGCCTGGGTAACTGCGCCTGTACTCCCAGTTTGCGGATCGACGACCAGGTGCACGCCCGCGTAACACCCCAGCGTTTCGATAACTTATTGCAGTCTCTGCTGGAGCCGGGCGCATGAGCCTGCGTATCTATATTCCACAGGACACCACAGCCCGCGCCCTGGGGGCTGATGAACTGGTAGCCGCTTTCCTGGCCGAAGCCAAACGTCGCGGCGTGGAGCTGGATATCATCCGCAACGGATCTCGCGGTGCCTTCTGGCTGGAACCTTTGGTGGAAGTGGAAAGCGATCAGGGTCGCCAGGCATTCGGCCCCGTGGCCGTGGAAGATGTGGCCGGATTGTTTGATGCCGGATTTCCGCTGGCAAACAAGCACGCATTGGCATTGGGCCCAGTTGATGAAATTCCCTGGTTGAAAAAACAACAACGACTGACATTCGAACGCGCCGGTTTGGGTGATCCGCTTTCGATAGAGCATTATCGCTC
>JBBKVS010000253.1:0-32247 GCA_037968555.1 Lysobacterales bacterium
GTCATGCTTTTCAGCTCGGCGTGATACTCCGTCAGTGAACTTAAAGGCATATCTGCCTTGATGGTCATGAATCCGCTGGCAACGGTTTCGGTTCCGCTGATGCGCGCGCGGCGACTGGCAAGGTTGCCGGTTACATCGCCCATATGTAAATCCGGGACAGTCACATCAATAGAAACGATGGGTTCCAGTATTTGTGGTCCTGCATTGCGGATGGCTTGCAGGAAAGCATGTCGCCCTGCAATGATAAAAGCGATTTCCTTTGAATCCACCGCATGGAACTTGCCGTCGTAAACGGCTACTTCCAAATCCTGTAGCGGGAAGCCACTAATGGCGCCCTCATCCAGTATTTGCCGCACGCCTTTTTCGACAGCCGGAACCAGATTGGAAGGGATGGAACCTCCGACCACCTGGTTTACAAATTCAAAACCTTCACCGCGCCGCAGGGGCTTCACACGCAAAAACACTTCGCCAAACTGACCTGCACCACCGGTTTGTTTCTTGTGACGGTAGTGTCCTTCTGCCGTGCGCGTGATGGTTTCGCGATAGGCAATTCGGGGTGGTCGTGTGTCAACTTCAACGTTGTAGCGTGATTTCATGCGCTCCAGCATCACCCGAATGTGCAATTCACCGAGGCCACGAATAACGGTTTCATTCAGTTCCTGGTTGTGCTCAACCATCAGGCAAGGGTCTTCTTCGCATAACCGTGTCAGTGTTATTGCCAGCTTTTGTTCCTGGCCGCGGCTTTTTGGTGCAATCGCAACGCCATACATGGGTTGCGGAAAATCCAGTGGTTTGAGGTGAAAATTATCCTCATCATGTGAGTCATGCAGTATGGCGTCGTAATGGATGTCGTCGACCTTGGCAACCGCGCAAATGTCACCGGGTATGCCAGCATCAATTTCCATGTGCTTGCCGCCCTGTACCCGGAATAAATGACCGATTTTGAAAGGCTTGCGGGCATCACCTATCAATAAGGGTGTGTCCGGTTTCACCGTGCCCTGATATACGCGGAATATGCTGAGCTTGCCCACAAACGGGTCGTTGCTGATCTTGAATACATGGGCGACTACGTGGGCATCCGGGTCAGGTTTGACCGCCACGGCTTTGGCATCCTTGCCATCGCCTTTGAGCACTGGCGGAGCATTGCCTTCAGTTGGATTGGGCAGTAAGCGCTTACACAGGCGCAAGAATTCGCCCAGCCCTGCATCGCTGATTACAGAGGTAAAACAGATGGGTACCAGGTGGCCCTCGCGTAGGGCGCGTTCAAATGCATCGTGCAATTCATCCCGCGACAGGGTTTCACCTTCGAGGAATTTTTCCATCAGCTTTTCGCTGGTTTCCACGACCTGGTCGATGATGGCATCGTGTGCTTCTGACAAGGAAAAAATGTCGGTATCGCCTTCAGTCTGGAAAAAGCAGTCACTGACGGTGCTGAAATTTTCAGCGGGCAAATTGATGGGCAGGCATTCCGGGCCAAATTCTTCGCGGATGACCTTGATCAGTTTGGTTAGTCCAGCGCTGTTCTGATCCATCTTGTTGATGATGATAATGCGACACAAGCGACGCGCCTTGGCACGCTGCATCAGGCGGCGGGTCGAGAGCTCGATGCCATTGTTGGCATTTATCACGATGGCTGTGGTTTCAGTGGCTGCCATGGCTGCCAGCGTGGGCCCACGGAAATCCGGAAATCCTGCTGTGTCAATCATATTGATATGCACGCCTTCAAAATCCAGGCTGGCCACTGATGAATCCAATGAATGCTGGTATTCCTTCTCCAGGGGATCGTGATCGGTGGTTGTGGTGCCGCGTTCTATGCTGCCAGCCTCACCTATGGTTCCAGACTTGGCTAACAGCGCTTCAATTAATGAGGTTTTGCCTGCACCTGTGTGCCCGACCAATGTAATGTTGCGAATGTCCTCGGTGAGGTACTGCGGCATAAAAAATTCCTCAGTTGTCAGGCGTGGAGAATCATCCTAGTACAGATTCTGTGATTACGGAACCCGGCGCCGAATCGGCGGTCAGAAGTTACAGGTCATGCACAGGCAATCAACTCCCGCTCTGGGCGTGGCCGGTCTCCCCCGAGACTGTGTTTTTGACACACTCCAAAACCCCATTTCGGCGCCCTTCGGGGCGCCATTTTTTTGATCAGCACCAATTCGGCAAAACTAAGGGCTTTTGCGGCTTCGTCTGTACACTCAAGCCTGAATTCGTTAACGTTCCCGCAGCTTAAACCCGTGAATTCCCAGCATGAGCATCCAATTGTGAGCCAGGCCAGCCTGAGTCAAACCAAAATGAACCCGGATTGGGTGGTCCTGAAGTTTGGCGGCACCAGTGTGGCTGGCAAACCACAATGGCAGACCATCCGTGATCTGGTGCAACAGCGACTTGAATCGGGAAAGCGGATTTTGTTGGTCTGTTCTGCGGTTTCAGGAGTTACCAGCCGCTTGTCTGAGCTAGCAGATCAACCAAATGAGTCTGGCTTGAACGCTATCCTGGAAACGCACAAACAGCTCGCCATCGATCTGAATGTGCCAACGGACGATTGGCTGGCGGCCAGTCAACTACGCATGCAAGCTTGTCTGCGGCAGTTGCAGCAAGGAGATGATCATGCAGCTCGGGCCGATCTGCTGGCCACAGGAGAGTGGTTGAGCACACGCATCGGTGCAGCCTTTTTGAGCCAAAAATATCCGGTAGATTGGCTGGATATCCGTAAGTATTTGATTGCACAAGAGGAGCCGGAATTGTCCCCAGCCCGGCAGTGGCTATCTGCCAGTTGTACGGCCGGATTTGATCAGGAGTTTTTGCAAACATGTTCCGCTCTCAACCCGGTAGTGATCACTCAAGGTTATATTGCAGCGAATTCGTCTGGCGCTACCGTATTATTAGGACGAGGCGGATCTGACACTTCAGCTGCTTTGTTGACTGGTCGCCTGGGAGCTGAGTGCGTGGAAATATGGACCGATGTACCAGGCTTGTTCAGTGCTGATCCACGACTGGTTCCCGATGCCCGTTTGTTGGGTGAATTGGAGTTTGCGGAAGCGCTGGAGATGGCAGCCAGTGGTGCCAAAGTGATTCATCCCAGCTGCATTCGTGCAGCTGCGGAGACTGGAACGACGGTGATCATTCGCGATACGGGACGCCCACAGCTGGCGGGTACGCGTATCGGCCGCCAGGAAAAAGGCCACGCAGGGGTGAAAAACATCACCTGTCAGAAAGGTATGCTGGTGCTGTTACTGCAAAAGCTCGATAACCGGCGTGAAGTTGGATTTCTGGCCAGTGTTTTCGATATCTTCCGTCAGCGTGGGGTTTCCATCGATTTGGTGGCAACTTCGGAGACAACAACCACGTTAGCACTGAATCGTCCTGTCAATATGCTGGATGACAATGCGTTGTCTAAACTGGTGGAAGATTTGCAGCAATTTTGCACGGTCACAATCTACCCGGAATGCGTTTGTGTCAACCTGGTTGGTAACTCAGTGAGAACCGCATTGGCGAAGTTGCATTCCAGTATGAGTTATTTCGAAAGTCGGCCTCTGTTGATGCTGTCACAATCCGCCAACGACCTCTGCCTCAGCCTGTTGATGCCCGCTGGTGATCACGAATTACTGATTCAGCAACTGCACCGTGAACTGATTGTCGATGTCGATTCGGGCCCCGAATTTGGGCCCAAATGGCAAGATTTGCAGCGTTGGGAGTGAATCAAGCCGTGACCAAGCCCAAATTTGCCGGGACATTCTCCTTTCTGCGGCGAAGTTTTGATCCATTGAGTGGTACAGCGCAGCTGGTGTATCGCGTTGATGATGGCCCGGAGCTGGTTGAACAGCTGGTATTCCCATACACACCCTGGCCATCTGATGCCAGCCGACAACTGGCTTTTGAACAAGCGTTGGAGCTTTTGCACCTGATCGCTGGTGTCAGCTATTGGAAAGCGGGTCTGGCCCCGGTTATGGAGTTTCCCTTGGGCTTGCCTGCGCCTGAGATAGCGGAATTTCTGACTGAGCTTTACGGCCAGGGGCTGGCAGAGTTCAGTTACGTGAACCAGGTCGATGTCAGCAGCTGCTTGTCATTCAAATCCGATTCGAGTCGATTGCCGCAGGCCGTGGATCTGTTGATGCCGGATCGAGCACTGGTCGCTATGGGCGGCGGCAAGGACAGTCTCGTTGCATTGAATATGGCGCAACAATCAGGCCTGGATGTATTGCCAGCTTGTGTTGGGAGTTCGGCATTGATTCAGAGCACAGTCTCAACAGCAAAACTGCCCTTGTTGCAGGTGCAGCGCAGCATTGCGCCTGAACTCAGGACCATGAATGCCAATGGAGCATGGAATGGCCATGTGCCGGTGACTGCCATCAACTCGGCCATCCTGGTTTGCGCTGCGCTGTTATACGGCTATCGCTATGTCATTTTCGCTAATGAACGATCTGCCGATGAAGTCACTTTGGTGACTGCTGAGGGGAAGGCGGTCAACCATCAGTACAGCAAGTCCAGTGTCTTTGAGAGGTCCTGGCTGCGGATAATTCACACACAAATAAGCCCCGACCTGGATTGTTTTTCTCTGTTGCGCCCGTTTTCTGAATTGGAAATCGTCCGGCGGTTTGCTGCCTTGAAGGAGTTTCATTCGGTTTATTCGAGCTGTAATCGTAACTTCCATCTGGACGGCCCGACGATAAAAGGGCGCTGGTGCGGAGATTGCCCCAAGTGTCGCTTTGCTGCATTGAGCTTGGCCCTGTTCCTCTCGCCGGAGGAAGTGGTGCAGATCATGGGGTTGGATTTGCTGGATGAACCGGGCCAGGAAGAGGGCTTGCGTGAGCTCTGCGCGCTGGGTCGGGAAAAGCCGTTTGAGTGCGTGGGTGAAAGCGGCGAAAGTCGCGCTGCGCTGGGGGAATTGGCCAAGCTACCCCCTTGGAGAGATAAGGCGCTGGTCAGAATACTGGCACCCGAATTAACCGGGCTCCAGGTGCCTGAATTGGACAGCCTGTTATCGCCAACCAAACATCACTCGATTCCAGCGGCAATTCTAACCTACGTACCGGATATCACCTGTTGATGTTGCCGGAGGATCTAAATAATCAGCGCATCGCCATATTGGGCGCCGGTCGCGAAGGCCAGGCCACTTATCATTGGCTTAAAGCACGGCTGGTGGGGTGCAGAATTCAGCTGTTTGCCGAAACAGCAGTTGATACTGAGTTTTTGGCTCAGCTTGCCGCCGAAGACTCGCTGCAAGTGGGTAGACTCGATGATGCAAGGCTGGAACAGTTCGATGTATTGATACGCTCTCCAGGAATCAGCCTTTATCGTCCAGCTCTGCAACAAGCCAGGGTAGCGGGAGTTCGCATTCTTTCACCTTCCACCCTTTGGTTTGCAAGCAATCCCGATGCCAGAACCATTTGCGTGACTGGTACCAAAGGCAAGAGCACCACTTCAGCATTGATTGCGCACATGTTGCGCGCTTGTGGTGCGCGGATCCAACTGGCGGGCAATATTGGCACTGCCTTATTGTCTTGCGAAACAAAGGATGTGGACTGGTGGGTGATTGAGCTTTCCAGTTATCAACTCAGTGACCTGGAGGCGCAATCGGCCATAGGCGTGCTGTTGAATCTAAGCCCGGAGCATCTGGACTGGCATGGTGGCGTCGAGAACTACATGCGCGACAAGTTGCGTCTGGCTGAATTGACAATAAAGGGTGGGCTGATCGTCAATGCAGCGGATCCCTTGTTGCAGCAAAAGTTTTCCAGTGATGCACGAGTTAACTGGTTCAATGCACAGCAGGGCATCTGGCTGAATGAACGTCAATTCATGGATGGTGATCTGCCGCTTGAGGTGGAAATGCCAGTCGGCATGCCAGGAAAACACAATCGCTCCAACGTGGCAGCTGCACTTACCGCCGTGCGAAAAGCTGGGTTCAACATACAAGTTGCGATTGCTTCCCTGGCCACTTATCAAAGCCTGCCGCATCGATTGCAGATGCTGGGGCAACGCGAGGAAGTCAGCTGGATCAATGACAGTATTTCATCGACTCCAGTGGCCACCGCTGCCGCGCTGGAAGCATTGGCGGGTCGTTCCATCATCCTGTTGATTGGCGGTCTTGATCGAGGAGTGGATTGGGCCAGGTATCTGCCCGACTTCCTGGCTCACCCGCCCAAGGCGGTGATTGCCATGCCGGATAATGGGCCGGCAGTGGCCAACAAATTACAACAGTTGGGGCTTTCCTGTAGCTCCGGCCTGCATTCGGTGCAGAATCTGGACCAGGCGGTGAAACTTGCGGGTCAACTGGCAGTAGCGGGGGATACGGTATTGTTGTCGCCTGGTGCGCCCAGCTTTCCCCGGTTTATTGACTTCCAGCATCGCGGTCAGGAGTTTGCCCGGTTGGCTGACTTTCCATATAAAAAAATTCCGGCTTGAGGGGATTCAACCGGGCAACGAGTGTTGTGAGTGTATAAAATGAGGCCGCGGGTCAGGGAGTGAGGAGTGCAGATATCGCCCTGTAAGGTTTGAGGGAGAGACCATCCCGCGGCCTCACTGAAGTAGACCCGATCAAATTCAAAAAAGTTTCAATATTTTTCCAGGAGATATAGAACGTGACTGATTCAAGCAGCCCGGTAAAGGCAGTAATGCACACCAGTAAGGGCGACATTAAAATCCAATTATTTGCCGACATCGCGCCGTTAACTGTAGCGAATTTCGTTAATTTAGCTGCCAATGGCTACTATGATGATCTCAATTTCCACCGCGTGATTCCGAATTTCATGGTCCAGGGTGGTTGCCCCAGTGGCAGCGGAACCGGTGGTCCTGGCTATCGTTTTGAAGATGAATGCAGCCCCAAAGCCAGGCACGACCGGCCAGGTGTTTTATCGATGGCTAACTCGGGTCCCGGAACCAACGGCAGCCAGTTTTTTATTACCCATGTGGAAACCTCGTGGCTGGATGGCAAGCACACCGTGTTTGGTTGTGTTGAGGATGCTCAGGACCAGGCTGTGGTTGATGCGATTTCGGTAGGTGACACCATTTCCGGCATTGATATCACCGGCGCAGAGGATGTACTCAATAGCCAGGCTGAGCGTGTGAAACAATGGAATGCGGTATTGGCAGGCTGATTGACAGGCTGATTGACAGGCCTCAGAAAGGTCTAGTGATCGCGGCTTACGCTGTGTTCTGCCAGCGTCGCCAAGGCTGACTTCCACGGCGAATCGTCGATAGCCTCCAGTGCGGCCATTGCCGTACTGGATCGTGATTGAGCGATGGACATCGCTTTGGATAAAGCGCCAGTGTCGCTGATGGCCTGGCGTATCCACTGCAGTTTTGAAACATCGCCTGCACGAATGGCCTCGTCAATTGCCTCGCACTGATCGGGGTCCAGTCGTTCCCGGCACAATATCAAGGGTAAGGTTGGTTTGCCTTCTGCCAGGTCGTCACCGCTATTTTTGCCCATAGTGGCTGCATCAGAGGTGTAATCCAGCACGTCATCCATTACCTGGAAGGCTGCCCCTAATTCCATGCCGTAGCTGGCCAGTTCTTTTTCCAGGTCGGTACGTCCGGCAATTACTGCACCCAATTGACAGGCCGCTGCAAAAAGTTGTGCAGTTTTCTTTTCGATGACACGGAAATAGCGCGCCTGGCTGACTTCCGGGTCATGCATATTCAATAACTGTTCGACTTCGCCTTCAGCAATCTGGTTGGTGGCATCTGACAGCACCTCCATGACTTTCATGGAATTGATGGTCACCATCATTTGAAAAGCTCGGGAGTAGAGAAAATCACCCACCAGCACACTGGCAGCATTGCCCCAAACCGCATGTGCTGACTCTTTACCACGGCGAAGCTCGGACTCGTCCACGACATCATCGTGCAACAGGGTAGCGGTATGTATGAATTCAATTACAGCTGCCAGGATAATATGTTGTTTGCCCATGTAACCGCAGGCACGGGCAGCCAGAACAGCCAACATCGGCCGCAACCGCTTACCGCCGGAGCCGATGATGTATTCGGCGATCTGGCGAATCAAAACCACATCGGAGTCCAGACTTTGGCGAATCAGCTCATCCACCTCGAGCATATCCTGGGCGCACAGATCCACAACAATCTGAATGTCCCGGGAAGCTTCACTTTGTGAGGCCAGTGTGGCCTGCGCTGATTCCATGATTCTAGTACTGGCTGGCGAGCAGCGATTATATGCTGCTGGCAGCCCCTGACCAAACCATGAGTGATTTCAATGTTCAGTTAATCTATTACGAATTTACACAAGCTTTGTGTGTGGTAACGATCGCAGCACTATAATGCGCGCTTTGCGTGGAGCAAAGCAGTGACTACAGGCACTCCAACCCGTAGCGAATTGAGGCTGGTGATTACACTGGCCGGTATCATTGCCCTGCGCATGCTTGGTTTGTTCATGATTTTGCCGGTTTTCATGGTGTTGGCCCGGGACACTCCAGGTTTTACCCCTGTGTTGGGCGGCCTGGCGGTAGGCGTCTATGGCCTTAGCCAGGCTTTGTTTCAACAGCCGTTTGGCTGGCTTTCCGATTTGTGGGGCCGTCGTCGCGTGCTGCTTTTGGGCATGGGGATATTTGCCCTGGGTGGAATGGTGGCTGCACTTTCTGAAACCATGACGGGCTTGATCCTGGGGCGATGCCTGCAAGGCAGCGGTGCCATAGCCGGTGTTGCCATGGCCTTTGCCGCTGATCGGGTTCGGCCGGAAAAGCGCTCGCTGGGGATGGCCATCATCGGCATGGGTATTGGCGGTGCTTTCCTGCTCTCCATGATGCTGTCCGTACCCATGGCTAACCTGCTGGGTTTGCACGGCTTGTTCTGGCTGACTACCGGCCTGGCGTTGTTCGGCATGGCATTGATCCTGACCACTCCCTCAAATGCCCCGCTTGGAACCATTGTTGAGCCAGAGCAAGAAGCGGATACCCGGGTGGTGTGGCTATTGTCCTTGAGCGTTTTTTTACTGCATGCGGTCATGACTCAAATGTTCGTGGTGTTACCCGGTTTATGGGTGGATCACTACCAGTTTGCACTGTCTGAACACTGGAAAATTTATGTTCCGACCATGCTCGGCTCGGTAATTTTGATGTTGCCGCTGTTAGCCTGGGCGGGTGCACGGTCGGCCGAACGGAAATTGCTGCTCCCGGCTTATTGCTTGCTGGGATTGGCCATGTTACTCATGGGTTTTAGCGGTTCGCTGAGCGTGTTGGCCACGTTGCTGGCGCTGTATTTCGTGGCATTTAATGTGCTTGAAGCAACCATGCCAGCACTTTTGGCCCGCTACGTAGGTACAGCCGGTCGGGGTAGGCGCATGGGACTGTACAGCAGCTTCCAGTTTTTTGGTGCATTTGCAGGCGGCCTGGGTGGCGGTTGGGTGCTGGGTGTTTGGGGCGCCTCGGCTGCGCTGCTTTCGGCAGCTGTGCTTTGCCTGCTCTGGGCTATGGTGATTGGCCTGCTGGCAAAGAGGGTTTTTCGTACAAGTCCGCCAGAATGACTGTGATAAACTCCCCCGCCTGAACTACATTTTTTAACAAAGAAATCCGGCAGCCTGCGGGCGCCGAAGGGAGATGCCTGATGGCACGTGGTATTAATAAAGTCATCCTGGTGGGCAACCTGGGTGCAGATCCTGAAACGCGTTACACAGCCAGTGGCGCTGCCATTACCAGTATTCGTATTGCGACCAGTGAATCCTGGAAAGACAAGCAAACGGGCGAGCAACAAGAACGCACCGAATGGCACAGCATCACATTCTTTGGCCGCCTGGCTGAAATTGCTGGTGAGTATTTGCGTAAAGGCAGCCAGGTTTACGTTGAAGGCCGATTGCAGACAGACAAATGGCAGGATAAGGACGGTAATGATCGCTACACCACAAAAGTCATTGCCAACGAAATGCAGATGATGGGCGGTCGTGGCGGTGATAGTGGCGGCGAGGCATCTAATGACGGTTTCCGCGGTAATCGCGGTGGTGGACGTAATCAGGGTCAGGCGGCCAGTTCTGCGCCGGATCAAGGTTTCGCGGACGACGACATACCGTTTTAATTACCCCAGATGAGTACCGTGCTGGTTACCGGTGGCGCTGGCTTTATTGGCGGCAATTTTGTGTTGCGCAGCCTGCAGCAGCAGGCTGAGCTGCGCGTCATCAATCTTGACCTGCTGACCTATGCCGGCAACCTAGATACCCTGGCCAGCCTGAAGAACAACCCCCGGCATATATTCGTGCACGGTGATATTGCTGATAGTGACCTGGTCAGCAAGCTGCTGGAGCAATATGCACCTGCAGCAATCGTCAATTTTGCCGCAGAAAGTCATGTGGACCGCTCTATTGATGGCCCGGCGGCCTTCGTTCAGACCAATATAGTTGGCACCCTGAATTTGCTGCAGAGCACGCTGCAGTACTGGAAAGGGCTTACCAGAAGCAAAAAGGACGAATTTCGATTCCTGCATGTATCTACCGATGAAGTCTACGGCAGCCTGGGTGCCGAGGGTGCCTTCACCGAGTCCACAGCCTATGCGCCCAATTCGCCTTATGCGGCTTCGAAAGCAGGATCGGATCACCTGGTGCGGGCCTTTCACCACACTTATGGTTTGCCCGTTCTGACCACCAATTGTTCGAACAACTATGGTCCTTACCAGTTTCCCGAGAAACTGATTCCTTTGGTGATACTGAACGCTCTGGCACTCAAACCCTTGCCGGTCTATGGTGATGGATTGCAGGTTCGTGACTGGTTGTTTGTAGAAGACCACGTCGATGCAATCAAGCGGGTGCTGCAGGATGGTCATCCTGGCGAGGTGTACAACATAGGTGGCAACTCAGAGCGAACGAATCTGCAAGTAGTCAGGGCCATATGTGCGGCTTTGGACCAGCTACGCCCCGCAGCCGAATTTGGCGATCGTCGACAATTGATCCAGCATGTTACCGACCGCCCGGGGCATGATCGTCGCTATGCTATTGATTGCTCCAAATTGAGCAATGGATTGGGTTGGCGGCCGCAACTGGCTTTCGAGCAGGGCTTACAGAAAACCGTAAACTGGTACCTGGATAATCCACAATGGATAGCTCGTGTGCGCGACGGAAGTTACCAGGGTGAACGGCTTGGCCTGGCTAAAGGAGAAAGCTAGCTAATGGCGGGTAACAGCAATTCCAGGAAAGGCATCATTCTGGCAGGCGGCAGTGGTACGCGTCTGTACCCTTTGACACGTGTGATCAGCAAACAACTGTTGCCGGTGTATGACAAGCCCATGATCTTCTATCCGCTGGCAACCCTGATGCAAGCGGATATCCGCGATATTCTCATCATCACCACGCCACACGAGCAAGCCATGTTCCAACAGTTGTTGGGTGACGGCAGTGATTGGGGAATAAGGCTTGAATTTGCGGTGCAGCCAAACCCGGAAGGACTGGCGCAGGCGCTGATTATTGCCGAAGATTTTCTGCAGGGAGATCCATCCTGTTTGATTCTGGGCGACAACATTTTCCACGGCGGTGGCTTGAGTGAAGTGCTGCAGCGAGCCACGCTCAGACTGGAAGGCGCCACCGTCTTTGGCTACTGGGTCAAAGACCCGGAGCGATATGGCGTAGTTGAATTTGATAGCGAACAGCGTGTATTGGGTATTGAAGAAAAGCCAGAGCAGCCGAAGTCGCACTATGCCGTTACCGGCTTGTATTTTTACGATGGACAGGCCAGCGAGTGGGCGCGAAAACTCAAGCCTTCGAAACGCGGCGAGCTGGAAATCACGGATCTCAATCGCTGTTATCTGGAGGCCGGCAAACTTTCCCTGGAGCGACTGGGGCGGGGATATGCCTGGCTGGATACCGGCACACATGAGTCCTTGCAGCAAGCGGCCAGCTTTATCGAAACTATAGAAGCCCGCCAGGGACTGAAAGTGGCCTGCCCGGAAGAAATTTCATTTATGAAAGGCTGGATTGATGAACAGCAAATCAAAAGTCTCGCCGAGCCATTGCGGAAAAGTGGCTACGGAGAATATTTGCTGGGATTACTCAGCCGCGGGCGCGAAGGGTGAACGTACTGCAAACCGGCCTCGCAGGGCTGCTGATTATCGAGCCCAAGGTGCATGGTGATGAGCGCGGCTACTTCAAAGAGTTCTGGAAACAATCCAGCTTTCGAATAGCGGGATTACCGGAGCATTTTGTACAATCCAATATTTCACGCTCATCGGCGGGTGTTTTGCGAGGTTTGCACTATCAGTATCCCCGGCCGCAAGGCAAATTGGTAACCGTTCTGGAAGGCAGCGTTTTTGATGTGGCAGTCGATGTCCGCATCGACTCGCCTACGTATCGGCAATGGGCGGGCATAGAGCTGTCGGCCGACAACCACAGGCAGTTTTACATCCCAGAAGGATTTGCCCATGGTTTTTGCGTGCTGGGTGAAACTGCTCTGATGAATTATTTGTGTACTGAAGAATTCGATGCTGCTGCCGACGCGGCTATTGCATGGAATGATCCGGATATAGCCATTGAATGGCCATTGCCGGCCGCCAGTCTGTCTGATCGGGATGCGGCTGCACCACGCTTGCGCGATATAGCTCCCGAAGACCTGCCACGTATGCCCTTATGAACATCCTGTTGACAGGCGCTTCCGGCCAATTGGGCACGGAACTGTACCCCTTATTGAGTCAGCTGGGTGACGTGACTGCATTAGATCTGCATCCGGGCCAGCACGGCAGTATCGCCCAGGATCTGAGCGATCTGCATCGTTTTGAAATTTTGTTGAATCGATTGCGGCCCAACCTGGTAGTCAATACAGCTGCCTATACAGCCGTGGACCAGGCAGAGAACAACCACGAACTGGCCTTCAGGTTGAACGCCGAACTGCCAGCCTGCCTGGCCCGCTGGTGTAACAGCAATCATCGTCGCTTAATGCATTTCTCAACGGATTACGTATTCGACGGTTCAGGCCAGAGCGCCTACCGGGAAAATGATCCAACGGCAGCTATCAATATTTACGGTGAGAGCAAACGAGCTGGTGAACTGGCCATACAAACCAGTGCCTGTCATTACCTGATTGTTCGCACTTCCTGGGTTTACTCTACGCATGGCAGCAACTTCTTGCTCACCATGTTACGCCTGGCCAGCCAACGACCGGAATTGGGCGTGGTCAGCGATCAAAGCGGATGCCCAACCTGGGCCAGAAATTTGGCCAAAGCCAGTGTGCAGATGTTACTGGCCATGCAAAGTGAGCAGGATTGGGAGCAACACAGCGGGATATTTCACTATTGCGACGCAACTATTACAACTTGGCATGATTTTGCCCGCATGATTTTTGAAAAAGCAGCGGAGCAGGGAATTCTGCAAACCGTACCCATGCTTAAGGCTATCCAATCCAGCGATTTCCCCCAATTGGCCACGCGGCCCAAATATTCGGTGCTGGATACACAGGCCATTCAAGACCGGTTTGGCATAGCCCCGCCAGATTTGGACTGGTCTTTAAGTGAATGTCTTAAGGATTATCAGGAATGACACGCAATATTGGACAATAGGAAGTGATATGCCAATAAACCCCATTATTCTCTCTGGTGGCGCTGGAACACGCTTATGGCCTGTGTCGCGTAAGGCGCACCCCAAACCTTTCATGACCTTGGTTGATGGTGAGTCGCTGGCTGAGAAGACTTTCAGGCGAGCCATGGCGGTAGCAGATGGTGGTGAAATCATCACAGTCACCAGCCGTGATTATTATTTTTATACTCGCGATTTATACAACCGTATGGTTGGCGATGAATCGCAGCATCCATTCTTACTGGAACCGGTAGGCAGAAACACAGCGCCAGCCATCGCCCTGGCAGCACTTCATTTGCAAGCCGTATCAGGTCCTGAATCCATTATGCTGGTGCTGCCAGCGGACCACCTCATCAAAGACCAAAATGGCTTCCAGGTTGCTGTGCGGGAAGCGGCTGCTTTGGCACAGCAGGGCTACCTTGTAACCTTTGGTATTCATCCCACCCAGCCGGAAACCGGGTATGGCTATATACGCCGAGGGGCGGCCATTGCTGGTTCCCGCGGCCACGAGGTGGCGGCTTTTGTTGAAAAGCCAGACGCAGCCACTGCATTGGCCTATGTCACCTCGGGCGAATACGAATGGAACTCAGGGATGTTTGCTTTTACCGCCCAAGCCTATCTGCAGGCGCTTTCTGAGCACGCACCGGATATTCATGAAGCAGCCCAGCAATGCTGGGATGGCATGGATCAAAACAAGCAACCGCTGGAAATCCCTCAAGAACTGTTCGAGCAATGTCCGAGTATTTCCATTGACTACGCCGTTATGGAAAAAGCGAAAAACACTGCCGTAGTGGGTGCCGATATAGGCTGGAGCGACATCGGTTCCTGGAAAGCGATTTCAGAGCTTTACGAATCAGACGCCGCGGGTAACCGGATTCAGGGCAAAGCCGTCCTGGTTGAAAGCCATGATTGTTTCGTACAAAGCAACAAGCGCCTGATTGCCGCCGTAGGTGTGCGGGACCTGGTCATTGTTGATACCGGTGATGCTGTGTTGGTAGCCCATCGTGATCATGCGCAAGACGTAAAGGAAGTTGTGAACCAACTGACCAGCCTGGAACACGAATCCGCCGTGTACCACCAAACAGTGCATCGCCCTTGGGGTAGCTATTCCATTCTCGAAGATGCGGACGACTGCAAGGTAAAGCGGTTGGTGGTTAAACCGGGCCAGGTATTATCTCTGCAGATGCACCATCGTCGTTCGGAACATTGGACTGTGGTTCGTGGTACTGCCAAGGTGCGCTTGGGTGATCGTGAGTTCCTGTTGCGTGCCAATGAGTCAACGTATATTCCGGTTGAGACTCAACATAGACTGGAAAATCCAGGAACCGAAGATGTTCATTTGATTGAAGTGCAGACCGGCAGCTATTTTGGTGAAGACGATATAGTTCGTTTCGAAGATATTTATGGAAGAGTCAAATAAATGACCCGGCCGTTCCTGATCACGCAGGCGGGTTTAATGTCCACATTGCTGTTTGTTGGCTTCGGAGTTGCGCCTGTTTCGCTGCTGGCCGAGAATGCCGACACTGACAATCCGGTTTCGGTCCATGAGCAACAGGTTTTGCAATGGCGCGCCAATCGTGATGCTGGATTGCGACGCGAAAATGGCTGGCTCAGCCTGGTTGGCTTGGAATGGCTACAAAGCGGTAACAACAGCGTAGGAAGCTCAGCAGAAAACACGGTGCGGATGCCAGGCGGCCCACTTCACTGGGGGGATATCCATCTGGATGATGAAGGTATGATTTTCACGCCGGATCCGGAAGCTGGAATCCTCGTTGATGGGCAAAAAGTTGCATCTGCCAAATTGTTGGCCGATGACACGGAGTCACCCACCGAAGTGAGACACGGTAGCCTCAGTTTTCATGTGATTTTTCGTGAATCTTATGGCTTGCGAATTTCAGATACGCAAGCTCCCACTCGATTGAATTTCAAGGGTGTAGGGAATTTTGAAATCCAGTACCCGTGGTTGATTGATGGAAAGTTGGTGGCGGCAGAGGCCGCTACAAGCATAGAGATAGGCAATGTTTTAGGGCAATTGCTGGAAATGCCGGTTTATGGCTATTTTGAGTTTGAGTATGCAGGCAAAACACATCGACTGGCCGCAATTGGTGATGATGATTCTGAAACTCTGTGGTTTATTTTTGCGGATCGAACCAGTGGTCGGGAAACTTATGGTGCAGGGCGGTTTCTTTACAGTGAAGCCATGCCTGTGAACGGTCGATTGCTGGTAGATTTCAACAAGGCTTACAACCCACCCTGTGCCTTCAATGATTATTCAACCTGTCCTTTGCCGCCTTTGGAAAATCGACTAGATCTGGCTGTCACGGCAGGTGAAAAGAATTTTCATGCCATCAGAAGTATTCATTGAAACAGCACTTTCAGGGCGTGGTGTTCTGGTTGAGATTAGCTTTCAGATGCAGAAACAGAGCCAGCCAGGGCGATGAATACATCGGTGCTACTGGAGTTGTAACAAGGCCTGCTGGAACAGGGAATTTTTCAGTCTGGTAGTTCATGTCATGCTCCGTGGATTCAATCCGGTCTTTCTTGTTTAATTTGTCCATGTTGCTTTAAAGACCAACCAGTCAGCGAAAAGTTGGTCAAATAATCAAATGCTTACTACTGTCTGATGACAATTCCAGTCTTTTGGTCGCAACCCCGTTTGCTTTCATGAGTTGGCAGGGCGCTTTGCGCTTTGTGCCAGCTCACGATCAATCTCAAATTCACGCGAGGTTACGTAAGCTTCCATTTTTTCCAGTCGCACACTCAAATCGCGGAACCGGTGGCGCATAGCACCAAATACATCAGAAGGAGCATTGCTTACCCCACGCCAGAAATCAGCTTGTTCAACATTGTCATCCAGGGCAGCAGGCTTGACCGGTAAGATGATCGCCAGAAGTACGTATGACAGTGCAACAAAGGGGAAAAAGGGTGGAAACAATGCCAACAACACGACACCAATGCGCAGGCCCTTACGGCTGAAGTCAAAGTAATCAGCCAGGCCTGAGCATACTCCGGCCAATACCCGATTATTTTTGTCGCGGTACAATCGATGCGGATTGTCGGTTTTATAGAACTGGTTCATGCCCGGCTTCTCCAGTTGGGCGCTTCAACATCCAGGATACGTTCCAGTGTCTTGATTCGGTCTTCCATGCGATTGGTAGAATCCCAGATTTCCTTGAGCATCTTCTCGTCTTCATTGGACAAGCCTTTGGAAGTCTTCCACTTGGTGATGTAGTGGAAAATGATCCACAGCGGAAAACAGATGGTCACCAAAAGAATTGGGATAACATCAGACATTGTTTTCCTCCTTGGTACCACTCATCCTGGCTTTCAGTTTTTCCAACTCGGCCTCAACCATGTCGTTGTCTTCCAATCCGGCAATCTGATCGGCCAGGCCGCGGTTATGCCCAATCGCATTGGCTTCGGCTTCCGATTCAACCCGGTCAATTTTGCGTTCAGCATTTTCAAATCGATAAAGCATTTCATCGATGCGATCGTTATGAATGTGCTTGCGGGCAGCTAACTGGGAGGTGGCAGTTTTGTGCCTCACCAGTATGCTGCGTTGTCTGACTTTTGCATCATTCAGCTTGCTTTGCAGTTGGGTAATGTCCGCGTTGAATTTCTCCAGCTGCGCATCCAGGGTTTCTCCTTCGTGCAGTAGTTTGGCGATATGATCAGACAAAGACTGTTTTTCGGACAAGGCTGCACGCGCCAGGTCTTCACGCTCGCGGCGCAAAGCCAATTCAGCCCTTCGATCCCATTCGGCGATTTCACGCTCAATAAATTCAATATGGCGCCGATTTTCCTTGCTGTCGGCAATACAGCGGGCGGCTGCCGAACGTATTTCGACCAGAGTGTCTTCCATCTCCTGAATCATCAGGCGAATGATTTTTTCCGGGTCTTCGGCTTTTTCCAGAACCGCATTGATGTTGGCGTTGACGATATCGCTAAAGCGCGAAAAGATGCCCATGTTGCTGACTCCTGCTAAAAAATTAATTTCCAACACAGTAATGCAGGGTTCGTGCCATATTGATTAGGTAATGTAAGATATTGATATTAATGAATAATAATTATTTATTTTTGATCGACTGGCACCTGGCCAGAGTTGCAGTTGGTTGATCACACCAATTGGTGGCGGAAACTTTGCAGCACTAACGCCTGTCAGAGGCCATTGGATACGTCTTGAAACAGTGCCTGTGAATTCATTCAGAGGGTGACATAGCATGAAAAATCATGCTGCTGTAGAATGGACGTCTTTTGACGCGCCGGCACGTTGCCGGATCTCAGTTTTTTTACCTGGAGGAATACTCGATGCGATTGAAGTTCGCACCCCTCATTATTATTGCCCTGTTTGCTGTTGCTCCTGCAATGGCCCAAGACGTTACATCAGAAAAGGGCAAGCTCAGCTACGCCGTTGGCTGGGACATTGGCGAAGACATCAAGCGCCGCGGTGCTGAATTCGATGTTGAAAGTATCATCGCCGCCATTCGTGACTCAGGCGCAGGCCGTGACCCGCAAGTGGGCAACGAAGAAATGGTTGCCGTGTTAACCGCTTTGCAACAACGTGTTCGTCAGGAACAGGCAGAGGCATTCCAGAAGTTGGCTAATGAAAATCAACAGGCCAGTGCCGATTTTCTGGCAGCAAACGCCAAGAAAAATGGTGTGGTTGCCCTACCTAGTGGCGTTCAGTACCGCATCATTGATGAAGGCGATGGCGCCCGTCCCGGCATGGAAAGCACGGTTAAGGTTCATTACCGAGGCAGCAAGGTCAGCGGACTGGAGTTTGATAGCTCATTCGCGCGTGGTGTTCCGGAGGAGTTTACTGTTAACGCCGTATTACGCGGTTGGCAGGAAGTTCTGCCTTTGATGAAAACCGGTGCCACCTGGCAGGTTTTTGTTCCGCCTGAACTGGGCTTTGGTGCTCGTGGCAATCCGCCCGTGGGTCCAAACGAAGCCCTGACTTTCGACCTGAAGCTGGTTGAAATCGTCAAGCAATAAAGCTTTGCGAGGGGCTGCCGGTGGCAGCCCCTCGCAGGCTTTTTTGAAGGTCTTAGTGTGAGCTCAGGTCAATCAGCATTAGCAGCAGTCCAAGCAACAGTGGTGATTGAATCGCCTTGTATTGGTGTTTGTACCCTGGGCCCTGGTGACATTTGTATTGGCTGTCTGAGAACTTCTGCAGAAATTGGCAATTGGTCAATCATCTCTGCCCAGGAACGAAACCGCGTGATAACTGAATTACCGCAACGATTGGAAGCGCTTTTCGCCAAATGATCATGGCGGCCACCGCCCCTGAATCTGATTGGCTCAGACGTTTACAGGCGGCTGTTTCCCCTTTGAATTCTGGTGTGTCCAAGCTTGAAATTCGTGGCTACAAACCCCCAGGTGACAGTAGTTATCGCCCACGCAAGACTGCCGCAGTGCTGGTGCCTTTGCTCAATCTAGAGCGGCCGGAAATTGTACTGACGCGCCGAGCTGATCATTTACCTCAGCATGCGGGCCAGGTCAGTTTTCCCGGCGGCGCAGCAGAGCCACAGGATCAGAATGCAGTGCAAACCGCATTGCGTGAAGCTCACGAAGAGATTGGCTTGCCAGCTCACCATGCTACCCCACTCGGTTTTCTCGATCGGCTCGACACCATTTCCGACTACCGCGTATTGCCAGTTGTAGCCCTGGTGCAAGCTCCCATTGCGTGGCAGCTGGATCAACGAGAAGTTGCCGAAGTGTTTACCGTACCTTTCGAACACGTGATAAATCTTGAGCACTATGAAAACCGACCCATTGAACGGGCCGGCATATCCTATTCGATTTGGTACCTGCAATATAAGCACCACAACATTTGGGGAGTTACAGCGGCCATGTTGCTGAATCTTGCGATCCGTTACCGGGATGCAGGAAATGACTGAGATGTTGGTTTCAGTAGAGCGTCTTTCTCAACTCATCAAGGTTGGCTCCTGTGTATTAGTCGACTGTCGATTTGATTTGTCGCAATCACAGAAAAGCCAACAGGATTACCTGGATGGTCATATACCTGGAGCGATTTATGCGCATCTGGATAAACATTTGTCATCCGCTATCACGCCGCAAAGCGGCCGACACCCCCTGCCAGAACCTGAAAGCTTTGCGCTTTTTCTGGCCAGCATGGGTTGGCAAAAAGACAAGTTGTTGGTGGCCTATGATTCCGGCAACAATGCCTATTCGGCTCGCCTCTGGTGGCTGATGCGTTATTTCGGCTTAGCTGCAGCCTTGTTGGATGGAGGTTGGGAAGCCTGGAAAAAAGCCGGTCTGCCATTACGGCAGGGGGCAAGCGAGTTGAAAACAGGTGATAGCCCACAGCTTGTAGCAAACCATAAATTAACTGTGGATGCTGCTCAAATCCTGTCCCAGATGGGCAACTTGCTGTTGCTTGATGCACGCTCTTCAGAACGATACAGCGGTGCAGTTGAGCCACTCGACAGCAAGGCAGGGCATATACCGGGTGCCCTGAATCGCCCGCTGGGACTGAACCTCAATGCCCAGGGTCAATTCAAGAGTCAGCAGCAATTGCGCGAAGAATTTGAACAACTGTTGGCCGATATTGACGTCAGCAAAGTAGTTCACTATTGCGGCTCCGGAGTGACTGCCTGTCACAATGCTTTTGCCATGGAATTGGCGGGATACGGAGTATCACGAATTTATCCAGGGTCATGGAGTGAATGGATCAGGGATCCATCACGCCCTATAGAAACCAGCTCTTGAATAAACTGAATGCAGCAGCAGTTGTCGCCGCTATTTGTTTTGCAGGCGAGCCACCAATTCATTAAGTGTTTTTTGGGTGCTATCGGAAAACCATAGCTCAAGAAAGGCGTCAACCCCGATGGCATGCTCTTGATCAAACAAAGCATGCAGATCTTCGCGTACCAATGCACGAGTTGCCAGCATGGCGTTGCCAGGCAAGGCCAATAATTGTTCGCACAGTTCAAGCGAACGTTTTGTCACTGCGGCGGGGTCGTCCTTAATTTCATCGATCAAGCCAATGGCCAGTGCTTCATCTGAACTGAGCAGGGTTCCAGGTACCAGGATTTTTGCAGCTGTATTCGGGCCAATCAGGCGTACCAGTGCGTTCTTGATCACAGGTGACACGACCAGACCGACTTGTGCCTCATTCAATCCGGTTTTGTATTTTCCTCCGCACATGATTCGGTAGTCACCGAACAGGGAAAGTACGATGCCGCCCGCCGGGCAATGGCCGGTGAGGGCAAATACCGTTGGTACCGGCATGAATGCAATCGTACTTAACAGGCGCGAGAATAATCGCCAGAAATCTGCCATTGCCTCACGGTCGTCTTTCAATAGCGAAGGTACATCCAGTCCCGCACTGAACATTCCTTCCCGCCCGGAAACAACCACAGCTTCACAGCTTTGACCTGCGTCAATCAATTGCTCAGTCAGCGCTGCTATCAACTCACGATTCAGGGCGTTGGCTGGTGCGCGATTAAGCTGTATTTCGCGGATGCGGCCGTGGTTGACAATTTCAATCATTTGAAAATTCCTTCAAGGTGTTCAGAGTGAATTCAGAGTCGAGAGTCTATTCTCTGTTCGCAAGGAGCGCAAAAAGGAGGATCGATCATGAACACAAAGATACTGGTTTTCTCAACGTTGATTTCAAGCGTGCTCTATCTCGGCCCAGTGCAAGCCCATAACCCGGGCTATGGTGGTGGTTACGATAGAGATATTTCGGGTAGTGTCAGCATATGGTCGGGTGCACCTTACGGCCCGGGATACTCCGGCACGATCAATTACGGTCGTGGTTACGCACCAGCTCCACCCTATGCAGGCGCACATTATTTCCCCACTTGCGATCATTGGCATCCAAAGGCCTACCGGGCGCCGAGAAACCATGCTTATGGCAACGGTTATGCGCACGGCTATTCAGATGGACATTCTGGTGGTCATAAAGGTCACAAAAAGTCCAAGCATAAACGCGGTCATGGATATGACAGAGATCGTCACCACTGACATTCAGTTACTTCAATAGAGCCTGTAATACTGGGCTGGTAACCGCAACACTTGTGCGGTTGCCAGCCCTTTTTTTCGTCGACGGCCTGACCTCTGGCCTAAAGCTTCAATTCGATCCTGATTAAGGCAATCCGCCCAAAAAAATTACCCGCATCACTACTGCTACCAGCTGTAATGTGCGGTGTAAGTAATCACAGCCTCAGCTTCGCTGGCTACTGTCACATCGAAGCGAATCTGGTTGCTGTTTTCCTTGCTGAAATTCTGATTCACATTTTCAATTTTCCAGTTCGCAGCGCGGTAGAGGTTTTCCAGAACGGCAACCTTGACGGATTCCTTCTTGTGATTGCGAATTCGGATCTCAAAGGTCTCCCACAGTTGCCGACTTTTGCTGTCCACCCGGAAATCGGTTTGCTTGCGCTCGCCAACCACATCAAAGGCATTGCCCATGCGAATCAATACATTTTCGTTACGCGGCGTATGGTCGATTACATCTTCGCCAATGAACTCAAGGCTTTGATCAGCCATATCCAATTGGTTTACACGAATGCGCCCGGCAGGCAAGGGCATGCCCAGCTGGTTTTTTTCTTCATTGGCGAAACGCAGGTAGACGTTGATGTCAGCATTGCCATAACGACCGAATTCCTGGTCCAGTTGTTGATAGCCGTGCCACGGGTATTGCAGGGTGGGGGCAAAAACCAGCTCCTTGGTGCAGGCCACAGAGCTGGCTTTGGGGAACAGCTGGATTTGCTTGGTTGAATTGTCAGGTAAGTCGGTGCGACGGCCCAAAGTGTAGAGGTGATACTCAAAAAAGGCTTTTTCTGCAAAACCCGCAGAGTCTTCTGCCATGGCTACCTTGTACATCACTTCCCGATTTACAGTCCGTGTTTCCGCGCGATTGACGTCGCCAGCTATGAGTTTCAGCCGCGCATTGTCAAAGCTCGCACCCGACTGATTGATGATGCTGACCCAGGCAGACAGATCCATTTTGCAGCCCTTGGCTTCATCCAGCACGATGTTGTAATCAGCCCACCAGGTCATGCCCTGAGTTTCATAGGCCAGGCGTGATTTCTGTGTGCCCTTGCTGGGACTGTCCAGCATCCATTCCAGCGTTGGGCGGGTAATCAAACCTCCCGGCAACTCCGGGAAGTGAATATTGGAATAGCTGCGCATGCCACGTACGCTGCCATCATCCATCAACAGGGTCAGACCATCCCCCACCCCCATCAACTTCCCTTCTATGAGATCAATGTATTCGCCACGGGGTTGTTCCACGCTGATGCGCTGCCCCAGATAACGTTCCAGCAGCTTGGCCTGACTGACCAGGTCAAACTGGAAACTCTGTTCGAGCACACGCGTATCCGGCTGATCCAGTGAACTGAAAGTTACAGTGGTCGGATCAATCAGTGCGGCCACATCGGTAACCCGCAAGGCGCTGATGCCTTTGGGTAGGTCAAATGAGCGATCATGCCGGACAATGGCGTAGCCTGGAATATTGCCGCCGTATTGCTGTCCACCATTGGGGCGGTACAGTGAGGGGTCTACAGCGCCAGGTTGCATACGTGAGTAGATGGTGATGGAGTCATCGCTGGGCTGTTCGCCTGCTGCTTGTATGGAAGCGTGGCAAAAGGCGGCAACCAATATCAGGATCAATCGCTTCATATTATGATTCCTTGTGTTGAAAAGAAAAAGCTCAATCCGTATAACGCTTCTGGACATTATCCCGGGTTAAACAGTATGAAATATTTTTTAATGTCTGTGCTTATGACAACCAGTTTAAGCATTTTGCTTTCTTGCAATGCTACTACCGAATCCGGGGAGTTGGAGTGGCGGGATGGCTGGGTGAGGGCTATGCCACCTCGTTCAGCTATGACCGCTGCTTATGGTGAGTTGCGGAACCGAAGCTCAGTGACCTTGGAGCTGACCGCTTTTGACAGTAGTGCATTTGCCGCCGCCAGCCTTCATCAAAGCATGGTTGAAGATGGGGTGAGTCGTATGCGAGAGCAGACCCATGTTCAGATTGCTCCAGGCGAAGTACTCACACTGGAACCCGGGGGTATGCATTTGATGCTTATGCGGGCCAATCGGGAAATCAGTGCGGGTGATGAGATCGAAATCGGGGTCAGCATTGGCGATAAGCGTTTTTCGTTTGAACTGCCTGTAGTGGCGCGCTGAGGCTTGCAGGCCAAGGACTCAGGCCGACTTGCGTTGCAGTGGTTTTTGCAACAATTTGGCCAGAAATTGCCCGGTATAGGAATGTTTCATCTCAGCCACTTGTTCCGGAGTTCCCTGTGCGATGATTTCTCCACCCCTGTCGCCGCCTTCGGGCCCCAGGTCGATCACCCAGTCTGCGGTTTTGATGACATCCAGATTGTGTTCGATAACCACCACGGTATTGCCATGATCGCGTAAACGATGCAAAACACCCAGTAGCAACTCGATATCCTGGAAATGCAGCCCTGTGGTTGGCTCATCGAGTATATACAGGGTTTGCCCCGTATCGCGTTTGCTTAATTCGCGTGACAACTTGATGCGTTGTGCTTCGCCGCCCGACAAAGTCGTAGCGCTTTGGCCCAAGGTGATATAAGACAGGCCCACATCAGCCATGGTTTGCAATTTGCGCGCAATGGTAGGCACCGCCTCAAAAAATGTCAGCGCATCTTCTACAGTCATTCCCAGCACTTCGTGTATGTTTTTGCCCTTGTAAGTCACGCTCAGCGTTTCACGGTTATAGCGTTTGCCGCGACAAACGTCGCAGGGCACATAGATATCCGGCAGAAAGTGCATTTCTACGCGAATCAGGCCATCTCCCTGGCAGGCTTCGCAGCGGCCACCTTTGACATTGAAGCTGAAGCGACCTGGCTTGTAGCCTCTGGTACGGGCTTCCTGGGTCCCCGAAAACAAGTCTCGAATAGGTGTGAACAAACCGGTATAGGTGGCTGGATTGGAACGCGGTGTCCGACCTATGGGTGACTGATCAATGTCGACTACCTTATCGAACAGATTGAGGTTTTCGACCGTCTCGAAAGGCGCAGGAGCGTCGCTGCTGCCATAGAGTTCACGCGCAGCCAGCCGGTGCAATGTATCGTTGATCAGGGTGGACTTGCCCGATCCGGAAACTCCGGTAACGCAAACCAACAAGCCAGCGGGAATTTCCAGGGTGACATGTTTCAGGTTATTTCCACTTGCCCCAATCAGGCGCAACTGGCGCTTTTTGTCGACTGGAGTGCGCCGGCTGGGTATGACAATGCCGCGCACACCGGAGAGGTATTGGCCGGTCATCGAGTCTGGATCGGCCAGCAGGCCTTCGGGTGTGCCGCTGAAAATCACGCGGCCACCGTGCACGCCGGCACCCGGGCCGATATCAACCACATAGTCGGCAGATCGTATCGCCTCCTCATCATGCTCCACCACGATCACGGTATTGCCGATGTCGCGCAAGCGCGTCAGCGTAGCCAGAAGGCGCTCATTGTCCCGCTGATGCAAACCAATCGAAGGTTCATCGAGAATATACATGACGCCAACCAAGCCTGCTCCGATTTGGCTGGCCAGCCGTATGCGCTGCGCTTCGCCACCGGAGAGGCTGTCGGCTTTCCGGTCCAGTGTGAGGTAATCGAGACCCACATTGACCAGGAATTGCAGTCGTTCGCGGACTTCCTTGACGATTTTTGAGGCAATCTCGCCGCGTCGGCCTTCCAGTTGCAGATCGGCAAAAAAGGCCAGACATTGCAGTATGGGCCAGGCCGTTATGGTGGGCAGATTGGTGTCATTGATAAACACATGCCGGGCTTCGCGTTTCAAACGCTGCCCGTGACACACGGTGCAGAGTTTTTGGCTGATGTACTTGCCCAACTCTTCACGCACGATCCGGGAATCAGTTTCCTTGTAACGGCGCTCCAGATTGGGAATGATGCCGGCAAAGCTGTGTCGGCGTTTTTGCTGGCCGTTGTCACCCAGGTAGCGAAATTCAATGATTTCATCGCCGCTGCCGTATAGAACCACGTCACGGATCTTTTTCGACAGGTTTTCAAATGGGGTATCAACATCAAACTGGTAGTGCTTGGCAAGAGCCTGGATGATCTGGAAATAATAGGCATTGCGTCGGTCCCAGCCCCGCACCGCACCACCGGACAGGCTGACCTGGGTATTGCTGACCACACGATCGGGATCAAAAAACGAAGCAATGCCCAGTCCATCGCACTCCGGACAAGCACCGTTCGGATTATTAAAAGAGAACATCCGCGGTTCCAGCTCCTGCAGGCTGTAATCGCAGTAAGGGCAAGCAAAGCGTGCGCTGAGTAACTTTTCCTCTATACCTTCTTCGCCCTCCATCGCCGAAATGATGGCCAGGCCGTCTGACAGGGTAATGGCAGTTTCGAAGGATTCAGCCAGGCGTTGTTTTAGGTCGGGCCTGACCTTGATGCGGTCTACCACTACCTCAATGCTGTGGTTTCTGCGTAGCTCCAGCTCAGGTACCTCGTTGATGTCGTATACCGTGCCATCCACCCGAACCCTCACAAAACCCTGGGAACGCAGTTCATCAAACAGTTGCAGGTGCTCACCTTTCCTGTTTCGCACCACTGGCGCCAACAACATCAGTTTGCTGTCTTCCGGTAGTGCCAGCACATGATCCACCATCTGGCTGATGGTTTGTGCCTGCAGCGGAAGGTGATGGTCCGGGCAACAGGGTGTGCCGACGCGAGCAAAAAGCAGGCGCAGGTAGTCGTAAATCTCTGTAATGGTGCCGACTGTAGAGCGGGGATTATGCGAAGTGGATTTCTGTTCTATGGAGATGGCCGGAGACAAACCTTCGATGTGATCTACATCGGGTTTTTCCATCATGGACAGGAATTGTCGGGCATATGCTGATAACGATTCTACATACCGTCTCTGGCCTTCAGCGTAAATGGTATCGAATGCCAAAGACGACTTTCCGGAACCGGAAATACCTGTAATAACAATCAGTTGATCACGTGGTAAGTCCAGGTCGATATTGGCCAGATTATGCGTTCTGGCCCCTCTTATGATGATTTTATCCATGGCTCCGGCAAGCGTTTCCAAACCGGTAACTATACTCCTAGCCTGCACCCCGCAGCAAAATCAATCGGGGTGCCGGAGCAGCAAAGAACAATAAAGTGGCAGCTGATTTCACCGGAGCTTCTGATATCCTTGCACAATGGTCTTGAGTGACAGCCAATATGTGACAGGAATCAACGCCCAAAAGGGCGCGGATAATCACCAACTACTGCGAGCGGGGCTGATCAACCCGGCACTCGATCTGGGCGCTTTGACTGAGCGGTTCGCAACGGATGGCATGGTGCAGATCGAGCAGGCATTACGCCCGGAAGTGGCTGATGTTTTGCATGCTTGCCTGGACACAGAAGTGCCCTGGGCTTTGGCTTATCGGGATGCATCGGGGCCGCGCAAGCTCTGGTCTGATGAGCTGGTTGGCATGGATGAAACCGACAGGCAGGCGCTGGATGATGAGATATACCGTATTGCCCGCAGCGAATTCCAGTTTCGTTACGACAGCTTCATGATGGTCACGGCATACAAGGAAAAACGCCACCCTGAACTGGTGCTGCATCGGGTTATTGAACAGATCAACAGCCAACCCTGGGTTGAGGCCTTCAGAACGATCACGGGGCTTAGCCAAATTCGACGCGCGGATGCACAGGCGACGCGCTACGTGGCGGGGCATTTTTTACGTCGCCACAATGACATGAATGAAGATGATGGCCGATTGTGCGCTTATGTGATCAACCTGAGTCGTGACTGGCAGGCAGACTGGGGTGGCCTGTTGCAGATTCTCAACGGCAATGGCGACGTGATCCGAACCCTGATGCCCCGCTTCAACACCATCAGCCTGTTCCGTGTGCCTACCGAGCATTGCGTATCGCCCGTGGCACCTTTTGCAAATGGTGCCCGTTATGCCATTACCGGCTGGTTCCGAACCTGATTTTGTGGAGTACCCATGTTTATCATTCCCGACCTGCTCAACTCCGAACAATGTCAGCACATACGTCAATTGCTGGGTGGAGCCCAGTTCCTTGATGGTAAACAGTCTGCCGGGCCGGGTTCACGCAGTGTCAAGAATAACTTGCAGGGCAATCAAGCAGATGCCGCCATACAGGAGGTGCAAAAGCTGGTACATGAGCGCCTGAGCACTCATCCGCAATACCGGGTCCTGGCCGTACCGCGGATAGTCCGACCCATGATCATTAATCGCTATGACGTTGGTATGTATTACGGCGATCACCTGGATCACCCCTTGTTGGCGGGTGAGCCAGCAGCCCGCGGTGATATTTCCACCACGGTTTTTCTATCCTCACCCGATGAATACGAAGGCGGCGAACTGGTGATCAACAGCATCCACGGTGAGCCTGTGAGCGTAAAATTGCCGGCCGGGCAAGCAGTATGCTATTCCGCGGGTACTTTGCATCGCGTCAATCCAGTCACTCGTGGCTCACGCCTGGCAGCAGTGACCGTGGCCGAGAGTCGAATTCAGGATGACGCCCTTCGTGAGATTTTCAGTGATGTCAGTCAGTTGACGCGCTGGGTACAGGACGTGGCGGCCGGCAGTCCGCAAGAGCGTCTGGCCAACAAGATTTACAACAAACTGATGCGCATGTGGTGCCAGCCCTGAGTAGTCCTGAACTAAACCAGTGGCTTGGCAGCAAGTCTTTTTCCGTGGCAGGCATTAATTCATTTTCAGCCCTTTATTTGCTTTTGATCCCGGTCAAAGGTTGACCCGGTGCGTCAAAGAAGCTAACATTCTCGCCCTTTTGTAGTGCCGTTCTTAACCCGGAGCTCGATTCCCATGTACGCAGTATTCAAAACCGGCGGCAAGCAGTACCGTGCCACCACCGGTGACAAATTAAAAGTTGAAAAAATCGAAGCCGAAAAGGGCGCTACGGTCGAACTTGACCAAGTGCTTATGGTCGGTGAAGGCGAAGACGTCAAGGTCGGAACGCCCTTGCTGGCTGGTGGTAAAGTGACCGCTGTGGTGGTTGATCATGGTCGTCACGACAAGATCAAGATCATCAAATTCAAGCGTCGCAAACACCACATGAAGCGCGCCGGACATCGTCAATATTTTACCCAGATTGAAATTACGGGCATCGAAGCCTGATTGGTTTTTAAGCTCGCGGAGGATTTGCACCCATGGCACATAAGAAAGCAGGCGGCAGTACACGTAACGGTCGCGATTCAAACCCTAAATATCTGGGCGTCAAGCGCTACGGCGGCGAGTCAGTCATAGCCGGTAATATTCTGGTTCGCCAGCGCGGAACACGTTTCCACGCCGGTGTTAACGTAGGCATAGGCCGTGACCACACCTTGTTCGCTTTGTCCGAAGGTACAGTGAAGTTTGTAGTGAAGGGCAGCCCGAAACGGAAATACATTAACGTCGAAAACGCCTAAACATAAATTACTGGGCGAATTCATATTGACCGAAGACCCCGCCCCGGCGGGGTTTTTTTATTGCAGAATAGAAAAAAGCCGGGACAGCATTAAGAGGCAGCGCAGATGAAGTTCGTAGATGAAGCCAGCATAGAAGTGATCGCAGGCAAAGGCGGGGATGGCTCGGCGTCTTTTCGCCGCGAAAAATTCATCCCCTTTGGCGGGCCGGATGGTGGCGATGGTGGTCGCGGCGGCAGCGTTTTCCTGCAGGGAGATTCAGGTCTGAACACGCTGGTGGATTTCCGCCACATGAGAAAATTCAAAGCTGACAACGGTGACCGGGGTGCAGGCAGGCAGAAAACCGGTAAGAGTGGCGAGGATATTTTTATCCGCGTACCGCTGGGCACCATAGTCACTGATGCTGAAACGGGTGATCCGGTTGGTGATGTAACTGAATCGGGTCAGCAGTTGCTGGTGGCCCAGGGTGGTCGCGGCGGATTGGGCAATGTGCATTTCAAAAGCTCAACCAATCGAGCCCCACGAAAAACCATACCTGGTGAAAGCGGTGAACTGCGGCAATTGCATTTTGAACTCAAGGTACTGGCTGATATAGGTTTGTTGGGCTTCCCCAATGCCGGCAAATCAACCCTGATTAGCGCAGTGTCTTCAGCTCGGCCCAAGGTCGCAGACTACCCTTTTACCACTTTGTATCCTAATTTAGGCGTGGTGCGCATCGACGCCGAGCGCAGTTTCGTAATTGCCGACGTACCAGGACTGATCGAAGGGGCGGCCGATGGTACCGGGTTGGGAATCCAGTTTCTCAAGCACCTGCAAAGAACCCGCCTGCTACTGCAGTTGGTTGATCTGGCGCCACTGGATGATGAATTTGACTGTGCAGAGCAGGTACGCCAGCTTGAAACCGAGCTGCAGCGCTTTGATGAAGATTTGTTGCAAAAGCCTCGCTGGCTGATATTCACCAAGACTGATCTGTTGCAGCCTGAAGTTGCGGAACAAAAAGCGGCAAGCCTGCTTGAACAGTTGAACTGGCAAGGTGAATGGGCGCTGATTTCTGCGGTGTCTCGCAATGGCACACTGGAGCTGATGCAGCGGGTTTCTGACGCATTGCTGGAAATGGATGTGCAAATTGCGGAAAAGGAAACTGTTGAACAAACAGAGGCTGTTGACGAGGGTGTCGAATACCCTGAAGAGCAAGTACAAGAATAGTAAAGCGCCGATTCAGGTATAAATAATCACGGCCATAAAAAAGCCCCGAATCATCGGGGCTTTTTCATATTCTATGGGCTTTTTGCCCGGACTGGCCGATTAAACTGGTAAAGAGAACCAGCTTACATGCCTTTGACATGGGCATTCAGGCGTGATTTATGCCGTGCTGCCTTGTTTTTGGCCATCAAGCCGTGGGCGACTGAGCGATCAATAGCGGGTACTGCAGATTTGAACGCGCTACCGGCCTTTTCTTTATCGCCAGAAGCAATAGCATTAACCACATTCTTGATTGCGGTTCGTACGTGCGAACGCTGGCCGGTGTTGCGTTGACGGCTTTGCTCGGCCTGACGTGCCCGTTTGCGAGCTGATAAACTATTAGCCAAGGTAGATCTCCAAAATTAGTTAAAAAAATCAAGCCGGCTATTCTCTTACTTTTCACCACGCGGGTCAACCGCACAAGGGATTGAATTTCAAATGAAACTGCTGAAATCCACCCTGACCGTCGGTACGGCCACCATAGTTTCGCGCCTTTTGGGGTTTTTGCGCGACATGGTCTTTGCCCGATACTTTGGCGCCAGCGGTGCGACAGATGCATTTTTCCTGGCCTTCAAGATCCCCAATTTCATGCGTCGGTTGTTTGCAGAAGGCTCTTTCTCCCTGGCTTTTGTTCCAGTTTTGTCAGAAGCAAGAGCCAGTGGTGATGCGGCTGCACTGAAAGATCTGGTCGATCATGTGGCTGGAACTCTGCTTGCCATTTTGCTGGTCATTACCGCTTTGGGTGTGCTGGCAGCCCCGGTGGTACTGGCTATATTTGCTCCGGGCTGGTGGCTGGAGGGCAGGGAGGAATTTGCCCTGTCCGCAGAGATGTTGCGCATTACATTTCCCTACCTGATGTTGATTTCGCTCACGGCTCTATGCGGCGGAATACTCAATACATTTGACAGATTCCTGATACCTGCATTGACTCCGGTTTTGTTGAATGTGTCTCTGATTGTGGCAGCAGTGATGTTCTCTGGTCGCATGGAAGTGCCCGTCAAAGCACTGGCGTGGGGCGTGTTGGTGGCTGGTATTGCTCAATTGCTTATTCAGGCCCCGGCATTGATGCGAATGGGTCTGTTGCCTCGGCCACGCTGGGGCTGGCAACACAGTGGTGTGCGAAAAGTATTGCGGCTGATGATTCCTACACTGATTGGCTCTTCAGTCGCACAGGTCAATCTCCTCATAGACAGTGTATTGGCTACCTTCCTGGTCAGTGGCAGTGTGACCTGGTTGTATTACTCGGATCGCTTGATGGAGTTCCCTTTGGGGGTGTTCGGGGTGGCCTTGTCTACCGTGATATTGCCTAATCTGTCGCGTAAATTTGCCCAGCAAAGCACCAGGGCCTTTTCGGCCACGCTGGACTGGGCTTTGCGCCTGGCACTGGTGATCACCATTCCCTCCACGGTTGGTCTGACTGCTTTGGCAACTCCCTTGTTGATCACCATGTTCCAATATCAGGCTTTTCAACTCAGTGATGTGGAAATGACAGCGCTCAGTCTTTCAGCCTATGCCTTGGGATTGCCGGCATTCATTGCAGTCAAAGTCCTGGCGCCGGGTTATTACGCCCGCCAGGACACAAAAACCCCGGTACGTATCGCCATTACGGCCATGGTTTCCAACATGCTGATGAATTTCCTTTTTGTCGGTGTATTGATAGCTTTGGCATTCAAGGGTCCGCATATGGGACTGGCGCTGGCCAGTTCCGTTGCTGCCTATATCAATGCTGGCATGCTATATCGTGGTTTGCGTCGTCAGGGTGCTTATATCCCAGAGCCCGGATGGTTGCGTGTCATATTGGCGGTTTCTGTGGCCAGCGCCTGCATGCTGTTGGCCCTGCTGTGGTTTTCGGTTGACACTGCGGTTTGGGCCGCCGATCCTGCCTTTGAGCGCGGTAAGCGCCTGGCTTTTCTGGTGGGGGGCGGTAGCCTGGTTTATCTTCTGACACTGTTCATCGCTGGCTTGCGCAAGCATCATCTGGACAAAGGTGCGGTATAATTTCGCGCTTTGCTTAAGCAAAGATTTATATGCCCATCATACTGGCAGCTTACAAACAGCAGCAGGAACACGGTGCACCTCAAACGTAACAGGCCCGGATCTAA